>NZ_JAUBRO010000105.1:0-5721 GCF_036701945.1 Microcoleus sp. MON1_C1
ATGTCCTATTTTATGACACTTTGTGTACTCTGCTTACTTTTTTCTTCTGCTACCCCTACTTATTGAGCCGATACAAATCATCGATATGCTCAAGGGCTTCATCAAACGTTGATAAAGCTTCGTCCCAACTCGCTGTTAAATATTCTATTTCACCTTTTTCAAGGTGATATAAAAAAGTCCGCTGATAGTCTTCCTCCCAGCTATTAGGGGGTAAAAGTTTTATCCCGTTCGTTATATATATTAATGCGGGTTGATAGGCTGAAGATAATTTAGCTTTTCTTCCCGCGATTAGATTCAATCTAGCTAATTGTTCTTTTTCCTCTTTATCACTGAGCAATGCTTGTCCTGTGTTCAGGTGATTGACTATATCAAAGATTCGTTCTTCTAACTCATATTTTTCAAACTTATTCAACAGAAGGCGACCAATTTTTAAGTGAATTTCTTGTTTATGTTTTTCGTCAATCAGAGAGTAAGCTGCTTGCTGAACCCGGTCATGCAGGAATTTATAATTTTGAATCAACAGTTCTTCATCTAACTCGGATGTGGGTAAGATTAACCCGGATTGAACTGCTGCTGTTAGATCCTTGAAAACTTCCGCTGTAGATTTTTCACTGATGATAGAAAGGATGTTTAAATCGAAATCAGCACCTACACAAGCTGCTAATTGTAAAACTTGCTGTGTAACCAGAGGCAGTTTCTTTAACTTGCCAATCATCAACTCCACCACATTGTCAGTAATGCCCTGAGCTTCAATGGTTGAAATATCCCAATGCCAGCCGTGACGTTCAAAATCAAAAGTGATCAGGTTTTCGGCATATAGGGTTTTGAGAAACTCATAGACAAAGAAAGGATTGCCTCCAGTTTTATGCACGACCAACTCCGCCAAGGGTTTTACTGAAGATGTATCCCTGTGCAAAGTATCGGCAATTAACTGGTTAATATGCTGGCTATTTAAGGGAGTTAAGGTAATAAAGTTGACAGTTGCCCCCAGATTCCGTAGCCCCTCAAGAGTTATCATCAACGGATGAGTGGGGTTGACTTCGTTATCCCGATACGCCCCAATTAGAAATAGGTATTCTGTATCCGTATCCGTCATCATCAGTTCGATTAACTTGAGCGTTGCGGAGTCTGCCCACTGCAAATCGTCAAGAAAGATAACTAAAGGATGCTCTTTTGCACAAAATGCCCGAATGAAGTTTTGGAAAACCAGATTAAAGCGATTCTGGGACTCAGCGGGGCTTAATTCTGGCACGGGTGGTTGCTTGCCTATAATCAGTTCCACTTCCGGAATCACTTCAATAATCACTTGTCCATTGGAACCAAAAGCAGCCAGGAGTTTTTCTCGCCAAAGGTTTAGTTGTGCTTCGCTTTCGGTTAACAGTTGGCGCATCAATCCCTGAAAGGCACTGACAACAGCTAAGTAGGGAATATTGCGCTGAAATTGATCAAATTTTCCGGAGATGAAATAGCCGCGCTTTTGAGTGATGGGTTTATGAACTTCTGCCACCAACACTGATTTACCGATGCCGGAATAACCAGCCACTAGCATCATTTCAGTTGTGCCTTGACTCACTCGGTCAAATGCTGTTAGTAAGGTTTTAACTTCTGACTCTCGTCCGTAAAGCTTTTGGGGAATTTGAAACTTGTCGGAAATATCCTTAGAACCGAGCGGGAAATCTGTTATAGTCCCATTAGCTTTTAACTGAAAGAGACATTCTTCTAAATCAGCTTTGAGTCCCCAGGCACTTTGATATCGTTCCTCTGCCGTTTTCGCCATCAGCTTCATGACAATATCCGAAACAGCTTGAGGGCAAGGTTCTCCCCCTCTGCCTCTCTCCTCCTCTCCTCCTCCTAAAAGATGAGGGGGTATTGGCTGTTTGGCGATATGATAATGCACCAGTTCCAACGCATCGGTACTTTCAAACGGTAACTGTCCCGTCAGTAGTGCGTAAAAGGTAACGCCGAGAGAGTAAAAGTCAGTCCGGTAGTCTAAAGAACGATTCATTCGTCCCGTTTGCTCCGGTGACATATAGGCTAATGTGCCTTCTAAAACATTGGGATTTTTCAGCGTAGGATTTTCGCGGGTTAATTGAGTGGAGATACCAAAGTCGATGATTTTGATAATTTCTGTTTCGGGGTTAAAGACGAGGTTGGCAGGATTAATATCTTTATGAATAATATTGGCAGCGTGAATCGCGCCCAATATCTCTGCTGTTTGGATGGCTAAGTTGAGGAATTTTGCTAGAGATAAGATATGCCCTGCATCTACAGAGTCCTTGAATAATTGCCTTAAGGATGATGCGCCAAAATCCTCTAAGATAATGACCAGAGTTCTTTGATAAGTTTCTAAGGCATAAGCTTTAACCACACCCTCTATGTTTAGATTGCGAGTGATTTCATATTCCTGCTTATATCGAGTTAGTTCAGAGGGGGTGGGATAGTCTTGTTTCAGAACTTTGAGAATTACTGCTTTGTGGTCTTGTTCTCGCATCCCTCGATAGACAACAGAATTGTCACTTTCATAGATTTGGGCTAAAACTTTAATTCCAGGGAATCTAATCATGTTGGGCTCTCCAGTTTTGGCAGTTATGAACGTTACGGGCGATGGTCAATGACTGCTGATGGTACTCGATCGCCTTGCCATAGTTGCCCAGGGAAGTGTAAACATTTCGCAGATTACCCAATGCTGCCCCCTCACCTTAGCGGTCTTTAATCTCTCGCTAGATAATCAAGGTCTGTTGACAAGACTCAAGGCTTCTTGAAATTGACTTGTCTGACCCTACTGATTTCCTCGCTCCAACAAGTTAGCATCGCAGCCAATAGGCTAGTATTTTTTCTAATATTCCTCCCAGGATAGCCGAGAGGCTTCCGGATAGTATTGAGACTGGCTCCTTCATTAACCAGTTCGATCGCGTGTGCGTGTCTCAGTTCATGGATGGTACAGCTTATGCCTGCCTTGGCACAATAACCAACCCACTTCTCCTGAACCGATCGATCGCGAAATAAGCCACCCCTTCCATTCTTTTGAAGCTAGATGCCAAGTCCAATGAGATTTCTGCCATCCCTAAAGTGCGGGAGACGCTGGAGATTAGGCGGGGTTGAAGGATGAAACCCCACACTCATCACTGCTTCTCCACCTCAACCCTGGGCGATCGCCCAATCGAGTCATGTTGGGTTCCGCGTTACCTACTGATTCACAAGTAAGCACTTGACAGACTCAACCCAACCTACAGCGAGGGGCGATCGCACTCGTTCCTGCTTTGCGAAGGCTCCGCCTCAAGCAAGCGGTAAAGCCGCATCGGAGTGGTAGATTGCGACATTAGGTTAATGCTGGATAAGACCGATCTAGAGGATATTATCAGCAAAAGTGACAAATAACACCCCTGATTTCCAGGATTAACTATCAGAAGCGATGGATAACACCCAAGAACCCGGACTTAACCTGCAAAGTTTCTGTTTAATTCCTTAAAACTAGGATGTTGTCCAACAGATATGATGGATAATCCACCGAAGGTAAAGGTATTATCCAGCATATCTGCGGTTGAATACATAGCTATATTTTTTTGGCATCAAATGTGCTAACAGCAACAATTGGAGAAAACAGATGTGGGATGAAAGATACAGTGTAGAAGAGTACGCATATGGCACAAGCCCGAACAAGTTTTTGGAAGCAAACGTCAGCAGTATTCCCAAAGGTAAAGTTCTGAGCTTGGCTGAAGGAGAAGGGAGGAATGCCGTTTTCCTTGCGAAACAGGGTTATTCTGTAACCGCTGTAGATGCTTCTTTAGTTGGTTTGAATAAGGCCAGAAAGTTGGCAGAAGATAATGGGGTGATTGTTGAGTTTATTCATACTGATTTAGCAGAGTATGATTTAGGCGAAAATAAATGGGACGGAATTGTCTCTATATTTTGTCCATTGCCTTCTTCAATAAGAAAACAACTTCATAAAAAAGTTGAAGTCGCGTTAAAGCAAAACGGTGTTTTTCTGCTTGAGGCTTATACACCAGATCAGTTGAAGTATGGTACTGGCGGCGGAAATTCAGTAGATGTGATGCAATCTAAAGAATCTTTAAGCCTTGAGTTAGCTGGCTTAAAGTTTAAGCATCTAATTGAGCTTGAGCGTGATGTAGTAGAAGGTATTTATCACACTGGCATTGGCGCAGTAGTTCAGGCGATCGCATCAAAAGAAATATAACTTTCTGGTGCAGCGGATTGCCTGAAGCTGCTTAAGTGAGATGCAGAGATCCCAACAACCGCTGACCAGAACCGTTAGCTATCTTTGCACAAAGGTGTTGCACTCTCTCCGTACAGCCAAGAGTCTGCTTCTGGTGCCATCCCAAATGCAACTATTGGCACCGTTAAACCATTCGCGATCGCCTAGCTGCTTTGCTAGCCATTGGTAATACTTAGTGATCTGTTCTTTCGCGTTCCCTTCCACCTCAACCAGCAGTGCGATCGCTCAATCGACTCATGTTGGGTTTCACGTTACCTACTGATTTACAAGCAAGGACGTGACGGACTCAACCCAACCTACAGTGAGGGGCGATCGCACTAGCCTTTACCAAATAGCACTACCAAGGCAGAAACCTACAGAAGAAATGCTGAAGGTTTCAAGCTAATTTGCTGACTTGGGAGTATATAAGTAGGTGGTCATAATTAAAGTTAAAATACTAAAGGCTGTAAGTCCTTCAGGATAAAGGTTTTAGCTTTTGGTTTGTTGACGTTATTTATGCCCACCTACTTAGTTGTTTTTAAAATTAGGAAATAGCCGTTTAAAAATCACGCCGTATGGATGTGTTTCTCATGCATGTTGGGCAATCCAACACGATTGATCTTGGATACACGGTATCTCGTACTTTTTGTATTCAAGAAGTCGTAAACCTTCTTCCAGACGATGCACCAGAAAAAAGCTTTTTCGCAAGTGAAGAACTCCGTAGCTGTTTCCCCAATGGTATGTTCAACTGTTGGGGTGTTCCTGTAAAGGCAAAGCCATCTTTTGAAAAGACAAAGGTGGGTGATTTAGTAGCCTTTGCTCCTGAAATTGGAGAGCATGGAGGCATTGATTATTTTGGTTTTGTTAAATCAGTTTGTCCGGTCAGTTGCCATGCTGCTTCACGCATCCTTTGGCCTGAAACCCCAAACGCTCGGTTTTTTCCCTGGCTATTTTTCTTTGATACTGAATTGGGTCATGTACCGTGGGCTACCTTTTTAGAGCAAGTGCAGTATGCACCTAATTGGAACCCTAGAGGTTGGTATAGGCGAATAGATGCGAAAAAGTTCAAAGTTTGGGGTGGTGGTCAAGGGTATGCCCAACACCTACGCTCAAATTTTGGTTTTACTCCTCTTACTTCTCCAACACTAGATACTAATCCAGAAATTGATGAGGCGATTGATGCAAGAGCATCTATTACCGGAAAGCCAAGAAAATCTTTAGGGCAGGGGTTCCGAAGCACTCCAGAAGTGAGACGAGCTATCGAGATGAGAGCAATGAATCTTGCAACTGAGCATTTCCAGGATCAGGGTTGGGTCGTTGAAGATGTTTCCCAGCAAGAGTCTTATGATTTGCGATGTACCCGGCAGGAAGAACGAATATACGTTGAGGTAAAAGGTACAACCTCAGAAGGATCTACAATCTTATTAACACCTAATACCAATTTTACATGAAGTTGCATAGAATAAAGATACTGTTTAGAGGTGATAAGTTATGGCACGTCAACTGAT
>NZ_JAUBRO010000106.1:0-5712 GCF_036701945.1 Microcoleus sp. MON1_C1
AAGTCGATGTTGTTGCCGTTGTCGCCGACTATGGTGTCGGCACCGCGATCGCCGTACAATGTGTCTCCATTGCGATCACCAAAAACGCGATCGTCTTGTTTGCCGGAGAACACTACATCGTTGTCTTTGCCACCGTAAACGATGTCGTTGGCCTTACCTGCTGCGATGAAGTCTTGCTGTTGGTCGGCGTAAACGATATCGCTGCCTGCTTCACCTAACACTGTGTCGTCGTCCTCAAATGAGAGAAACAGTTGGTTAGCTTCGTTCCCTGTTAAGGAATCGTTTCCGAGACTCCCGATGCTGGTGTTTTGGATGTCGATGAGTTGTGCGGCGTTGGAGTCGAAGTTGAGTTTTTGCTCTGGCTGGGGTTGGATAAATGTGATGTTCGGGGGCTCGGGCAAGGGGTCGCAACCGCAACTGGTATCCGGTTCGGGCACTGGGTCGAATATAGGGGTTGGTTCGGGCGCGGGCGTTGGTTCCGGCGCTTGTGTTGGTGTTAGTTCCGGGGCGGGCGCGGGTGTTGGTGTTGGAGTTGCAGTTGGTGTTGGTTCCGCTGCAGTTGGTGTTGGTGTGGGTGTTGGTTCCGGTGCAGTTGGTGTTGGTGGTGTTGGCGCGGGCGCGGGTGTTGGTGTTGGTTCCGGTGCAGTTGGTGTTGGTGTTGGTGCAGGCGCGGGTGTTGGTGTTGGTTCCGGTGCAGTTGGTGTTGGTGTTGGCGCAGGCGCGGGTGTCGGCGTCGGTACAGGTGCGGGTGTTGGTGTTGGCGCGGGCGCGGGTGTTGGTGTTGGTGTGGGCGCGGGAATGGCAGTTAAAGTAGCGCTGGCGGGGCTGGTAGCGCCCTGGTTGTCTGTAGCGCTGTAGGTAAAATTTGCGCTGGTAAAGTTGGCTGTCGATTGGAAAAATAATTGGTTAATGTCAGCAGGTGTCAGAATTTGACCAGCGGTGACAATCGTGCCACCAGTATCGGGATTGCCTAAAAATATCAGCCCTTCACTTGCTGCTGGGACGGTATTGATCGTGAAGGATGCGATCGACCCGTCGGGGTCGGTTCCTCCGAGTCCTGCGATCGCCACAGTGCTACTGGGGGCAATATCAAGAGTCACCGGGGCTGCTTCTGGCGGTAGGTTTGGCAAGGGCGGCAGCGCGGATACAGTAGCGCTGGCGGGGCTGATAGCGCCCTGGTTGTCTGTAGCGCTGTAGGTAAAATTTGCGCTGGTAAAGTTGGCTGTCGATTGGAAAAATAATTGGTTAATGTCAGCAGGTGTCAGAATTTGACCAGCAGTGACAATCGTGCCGCCCGTCTCGGGATTGCCTAAAAATATCAGCCCTTCATTTGCTGGTGGCACGGTGTCGATCGTGAAGGATGCGATCGACCCGTCGGGGTCGGTTCCTCCGAGTCCTGCGATCGCCACAGTGCTGCTGGGGGCGATCTCGACGTTGACGTTATTAGCTATCGGTGGTTGGTTTGGCACCGGCAGCAGCGCCGATACAGTAGCGCTGGCGGGGCTGGTAGCGCCCTGGTTGTCTGTAACGCTGTAGGTGAAATTTGCGCTGGTAAAGTTGGCTGTCGATTGGAAAAATAATTGGTTAATGTCAGCAGGTGTCAGAATTTGACCAGCGGCGACAATCGTGCCACCAGTATCGGGATTGCCTAAAAATATCAGCCCTTCACTTGCTGCTGGGACGGTGTTGATGGTGAAGGATGCGATCGACCCGTCGGGGTCGCTTCCTCCGAGTGCTGCGATCGCCACAGCGCTGCTGGGGGCGATTTCGAGGTTGACGTTGTTAGCTATCGGCGGTTGGTTGGCCGGAGTCGGAGTCGGTGCGGGAGTCGGAGTCGGAGTCGGAGTCGGAGTCGGAGTCGGAGTCGGGGCAGAGGCGATGCGGGTGGTAACAGTTGCGCCGGGCTCGCTGCCGTTATTGTTGGCGGGATTCGGGTCTGGGCTCGTTGAGGTGCTGCTAGCAGTGTTGGCGACGGTGCCGCCGGTGGCGGGAACTGCGAAACTGACGGTTCTGTTGGCGCTGGCTGCGCTGGCTAGGGATGGGATCGCCGTCCAAGTCACAATACCTGTAGTTGCGTTGTAAGTTCCCTCGTCCGAGACGCTGACTCCTGTTAAACCCGGAACAATGCTGTCGGCGATCGCCACATTGGCTGCCGCACTCGGCCCGCTGTTGGTTGCCGTAATTGTGTAGGTGACAGTCGATCCGGCTGCTGCAGTAGTCGGCCCGGTTTTGAGCGTCACTACATCAGCACTATCGGTAATCGTGGTGGTGACCCGCGCTTCGGGGCTGCTGCCGTTGTTGTTTGCAGGATTCGGGTCTGGACTCGTTGAGGTGCTGCTAGCAGTGTTGGCGACGGTGCCGCCGGTGGCGGGAACTGCGAAACTCACGGTTCTGTTGGTGCTGGCTGCGCTGGCTAGGGATGGGATCGGCGTCCAAGTCACAATACCTGTAGTTGCGTTGTAAGTTCCCTCGTCCGAGACGCTGACTCCTGTTAAACCCGGAACAATGCTGTCGGCGATCGCCACATTGGCTGCCGGACTCGGCCCACTGTTGGCTGCCGTAATTGTGTAGGTGACAGTCGAGCCTGCAGGCGCCGTAGCCGGCCCGGTTTTGACCGTCACTACATCGGCACTATCGGTGATCGTGGTGGTGACTCGCGCCCGCGGGCTGCTGCCGTTGTTGTTGTCGGGATTGGGGTCTGGGCTCGTTGAGGTGCTGCTAGCAGTGTTGGCGATGGGGCTGATGGTGGCAGGAACTGCGAAACTGACGGTTCTGTAGGCGCTGGCTGCGCTGGCTAGGGATGGGATCGCCGTCCAAGTCACAATACCTGTAGTTGCGTTGTAAGTTCCGCCCTCCGAGACGCTGACTCCTGTTAAACCCGGAACAATGCTATCGGCGATCGCCACATTGGCTGCCGGACTCGGCCCACTGTTGGTTGCCGTAATTGTGTAGGTGACGGTCGAACCCGCAGCCGCAGTAGCGGGCCCCGTTTTGACCGTCACTACATCGGCAAGATCGTTCGTAATAGTGGTCGTGACTCGCGCCTCCGGGCTGCTGCCGCTGTTGTTACCGGGTACGGGATCGATCGTACTGCTGCTGCTGAATACACTGTTGGTAATAGGGCCAAGTGTAGTTGGGGTGGTAACAGTTACGGTGCGCGTGGTGGTAGCCCCAAAAGGTAAATTCGGAATAGTGGGCCAGGTGACCAGTCTGGTTGTCGGGTTGAAAGTGCCCTCGCCCTCGGTACTAGCAAATACTGCCCCGTCGGGCAATCTATCTTCAATCACCACGTTTTCGGCGTCGTTCGGGCCGTTATTTACTGTCGTAATTGTGTAAGTAATGGGGCTACCCGGTGCCGCTGCGGCCGGGCCTGTTTTCGTTGAGGCAACATCTGCTGTAGTAAGCGGCACGTCTATAGTTTGGATAGACAAAGTGCGAACGTCGTGAATATTTGTTGCGTCACCCGTTGAACCAGCAAAACCAAATTTGAATGTTTCCGGTATTGGCCCGTTTATCTGCTCTAAATTGGCAATGTCGATAATAGTCTCACCCGGATCTGCAAACGAACCATTATTGTTGAGATCGAAGTTAACACTGAGACGGTTTGGCGTTGCAGAATTGGGTGGTTGCAAAATAATTTGAACTCTTCTTCTGGCTGTTTCGCGATTGCTAGTAATGGCGTTGATCGGCCCGTTTGGAGGCAGAGGATTTACGGTATCGGGAATATTATCTATTCCCTGCGGCACAAACGTAGAAGTTAAAAATTTATATTCCGCAACTTCGCTACCTCGAAGCGTTACCGAATCTGCTCTACGAGCCGCCCCAATTCCGCCTACACGCCCTTGAGTTGTACTTGAGAAATTTCCGAATTCATCCAATCCAATTCCTAAATAACCTCCCCGTAAACCCAACTGATTTGTATCTCTATTTTGGGCGTAGCCGAGAGACCCTCCATAGCCTCCAGCTACTGTTGGCGTCACCGTACCGTCAATTAAAAAGAAACTTATGCCATCACCTGTCCGCCCTGCTAAATTCGGACGCGCAGTGCCGTTGTAGGCAAATATATCGAAGACAATGTTAAGACCGCTGTTGACTGGAACCTGACTGTTATAGATAACAAAAGTAGATTGGTCAAAACTTCTTGAAGTTAATCTCAACGCCCCGCTGCCGACCGGGTCTAGGTTCAAACCCGGAAAACTCTCTGTTCCGGTTCCTGCTGTTAAAGCCGGAGCGTCAGACGAGCCAGTAACCCCAGAGATCCAAGGCCCGATTAGACGTGCGTCTTGAAAACTTTCGTCCACTAAACTAATGAGGACAGCGCTGTAAGTTTCCTGGGTTTTTGTTTCAAAGGCTATTGCGGTTTTTACTCGTCCTGCTGTAACATTTAATTGCCAGTTTCCTCCTAATTTGGCACTGCCAATTAGATTGTTGGAAGCCGCTATATTTGCGCCTGTTAATTCTCTCAGCTTCCGCACAAAAGCAACCCCGGATTTTCCAGCCCCAACCTTACACGCTAATATTAAAATATCGGCTTTTTCCGTGAAGGCATTGCGCCACTGTTGCAAATGCCGATCGTACTTTTGCAAGTTTTCATCCTTCAGTATAGTTGACCCCAGTTGCACGGAAGCTTCATTGCCGTGAGCAACTATCTGAAGGCTGGCAATTAAGCTGCGTTTAGCTAGAATCTCGGTAATTTGTTCTACTCCGTCCAGAGTTCGATCGAGGACAATTATCTCTGTCCCAGGTTTGACTCCGCTGGCAAGATACTGATAATTCTCTACCCTCGGGTCGATGCAAACTAAATGTTTTTCATGTTTAGTCTTGGCGCCCCCACTCGCTTTTGTTAAACAGGAAATATATATCGCCCGATCGCTGACTAACGGCGCCCCAATCAAAGAAGCTTTTATGCAGTCGGTGTCGCGGCGATCGCAACTTGATTGGTGAATTGGTGAAGAGTAGTTGCACCCTAAATTTTTCATGAGTTAGATAGCTCCTAGATTTGTTAATTGTCAATCTTCAGTGGTAGATATTATTGTTAATTGCTAATGGGAAATTTTTAATTGCTAATTTCTCGACTTCGCATACTTAACAAGTTCTATTTACTTCGATTTTTTTTTGAGACACATCTTCCCAAAGTAGCAGTTCGCTATATTTACCTGGTAACTCAGGGGTTTTTTAGCCAATTCAGACGTGGCGCTCAATTATTTTACGATAAAAAAAACGACCACGATGTACGAAAATACACCGTGTTATTCAATATTATTTACCTAAAAGCAGTTGACAATCGTTCGTGTCTGTAGTAAAAGTCGCTTAATTTATCAGACTTTTATTAAGACTTAAGTCTTTATCAACAACCAATTTTAGGGCGGTAAATCAGCGGCATCCCAAATAATCTATATTTCACTCAAAAAATGATTATAAATTTTGTACTCATCAACTTTGTTTTTTGGCTTTTATCAAAAAGAAATGACTCACTAAGAATCAATTTCATTGTCGTTAGTAAGTGGAATCACCGAAGAATTAACTTGTTTGATATTTATTATTAAAAAATATTAAACAACTCGGTTTATTTAACAAACCGAGTTGCTAGAATTTTAGGAAAAATGCAGCGGAGTCAATGCGCTTTGGTATTAACGAGAAAGACTCAGAAAATCCACAGCAGTCAAAGAATTATTAGCCCCAAAAACCTGAGCCAAAACCTGACCAGTCTCC
>NZ_JAUBRO010000012.1:0-38777 GCF_036701945.1 Microcoleus sp. MON1_C1
AGTGCCAATGAGTCTTATCAAAAAGGAGAAAAAGATTTAGAAACATTTACGGGAATCCTAGTGTCTCATAGTACATTACAGAGATTAGTAAAGAACCAAGAATTTGAATTGCCTACATCTAAACAAGGAGTCCAAGAAATTACCTTAGATGGAGGTAAAGTCAGGCTACGCACCGAAAACAAGGGTGAGCCATGTTATTGGAAAGATTATAAAGCCCTGTGTTTAGATAATGTTTATTGCGGAGCTTTCTTTCAAAATAATCAAGATTTAATTGATTGGAGTAATAGCCAAAAATTGCTAGACCCTATGTATTGTATAGGGGATGGTCATCCCGGAATTTGGAACTTATTTCAAGAAATTGGAGTGACTGAACAAAGGCAAGAAATCTTAGATTGGTATCATCTGAAAGAAAATCTCTATAAAGCAGGGGGTTCACTGAAACGCTCAAAGCAAGCAGAAAGTCTGTTGTGGTCAGGTCAAGTTAATCAAGTGATAAATTTATTTAAAGACCTGAAAAGAAAAGCATTTAAAACATTTTGCAATTATTTAGAGTTCCATCGCAACCGGATAGTTAACTACCAACACTATCAAGAAGAGTCCCTGAGTTCTATCGGTTCTGGAACAGTTGAATCAACGATTAAACGAATTGGGCTCAGGGTAAAATTATCGGGAGCGCAGTGGAATATCGAGAGTGTTGCCTCTATCCTTTCTCTGCGCTGTGCTTATCTCAATGGTCAACTTTCCACTTGATATATGTGCAAAACTGAGATGCACCCGTTAGTGTCTTCCGGCACGAGGTTGGAGGCCTTAGATGAAAACGTCACAAACCTTCCGTCGGCTGAGATGGAGGGATCGCCGAGCGAGGGAATGTCGGAGCGGTCGATCGCCTGATTGCCTGCTGAGTCAACTGAGACGCGAGTAATAGTCATAAGTCCTCACATTTATTAAGAGTACAAGTTTGGAGATTCTGTGCGACAAAGTAACTAATTCCGGTGAGAATCGGTCTATCTCTAAACAGAGACGAAATCTTCAGAGCCGAGGAGATTGGGAGCAACGCCTGTCAAAGAAGCTAAAACTTCACCGCTGCTGGCTATTCTAATTAATGTGGCGTTAGTTCCAGAGGAAATTGATAGCTGTCCGAAGGTCAAGCCGTTGATTAATTGAATGGTATCTTGAGAGTTGGCGAAATCAGAGATGGTATCAACTCCCAAGCCCGCACCTAAAACAAATACATCATTGCCCGCGCCACCGACAAGATTATCGTTTCCCAAACCGCCGTTGAGGGTGTCAAAACCTTTGCCGCCAGACAGGTTGTCGCTGCCGCCTCCCCCGATAAGAATATCGTTGCCTTGTCTGCCGGTGAGTGCGTCATCGCCGTCAAAACCGTTGATATTATCGCTGCCAGGAGTGCCTGTCAGGTTGTCGTTGCCGTTCGTGCCGTTGATGGCGTTTGGAGAGTTATTGATGCCGCCTGAAGTGTTGCCTATGTCAGCAACGAAGATGTCGCTAGTATTGTTGCTATCTCCCGGCACGAGGTTGGTGGCATTAGAATCAAACACCACAAACCGCCCATCGCCTGAGATGGAGGTAGAGAAGGAGGTGTCGTTCGCCTGATTGCCTGCCCCTGAAACAGAGACGCGGGCGGTGGTGTTGGTTGACAAGTCGCGCACGAAGATATCCCGGCTACCATTAGTGTCCCCGGGCACGAGGTTGGATGCTTCAGATAAAAACGCCACAAACCTCCCGTCGCCGGAGATGGAGGGAATGGCGAAGGAATTGTTGTTCGCCTGATTACCTGCTGAGTCAACAGAGACGCGGGTGGTGGTGTTGGTTGACAAGTCGCGCACGAAGATATCGTTGCGATTGTTAGTGTCTCCCGGCGCGAGGTTGGTGGCATCAGATACAAACGCCACCAATCGCCCGTCAGCCGAGATAGAGGGGAACGACGAGGTAAAGATGTTCCCCTGATTGCCTGTTGAGGAAACAGAGACGCGGGTGGTGGTATTGGTGAATAAGTCGCGCACGAAGACATCGGTAGTATTGTTGGTATCTCCCGGCACGAGGTTGAATGCTAAAGACGAAAACGCCACAAACCGCCCATTGGCTGAGATGGAGGTAGAGAAGGAGTTGCCAATCGCTTGATTGCCTGCTGAGTCAACAGAGACACGGGTGGTGGTATTCGTTAACAAGTCGCGCACGAAAATGTCTTGGCTATTGTTAGTGTCCCCCGGCACGAGGTTGGTAGCAGCAGATGCAAACGCCACCAACCGTCCGTCGGCCGAGATGGAGGGCTTGCTCAAGGGGGGGTTGGAGATACCATTCCCCTGATTGCCTGCTGAGTCAACAGAGACGCGGGTGGTGGTGTTGGTTGACAAGTCGCGCACGAAGACATCCCGGCTACCATTAGTGTCTCCCGGTACTAGGTTGGCTGCATCAGATGCAAACGCCACAAACCGCCCGTCGCCGGAGATGGAGGGGAGGTAGGATTCGCCGTTCCCCGGATTGCCTGCTGAATCCACAGAGACGCGCGTGGTGGTGTTCGTTAATAAGTCGCGCACGAAGATGTCTTGGCTATTGTTAGTGTCTCCCGGCACGAGGTTGGGGGCACGAGATGCAAACGCCACAAACCGCCCGTCGGCGGAGATGGAGGGATCGCCGGAGCCATTGTTCGCCTGATTGCCTGCTGAGTCAACTGAGACGCGAGTAATAGTCATAAACCCTGACATTTAAGAGTAGAAGTTTGGAGATGCCGTGCGGTTGATTGGCATTATTCAATAAGCAGCTCTCAAAGTCAATTCATAAAAGTCATAAGTTTGAGTTCATAAAAGCCATATTTATCAACAAATGTTACCAACACTAGACAAAATAGCCAAACTCATACGCAATCAGCGAGCGAATGATACTTGCCGCAGAATTAAGGAAGTTTTCTGTATTACAAAATCTAATAACTAATTCCCCGCCCGTTTTTGGCAAATTCATCAACTGTTTGCTGCGAAAGTTCGTGAACTGCGATCGCTTGCAATACATCCAAAGGCAATGTCAAATGATGTGCGCCAGCTAATAAAGTCTTTACCGCTTCTTCCGGCGATTTAATGCTAGCTGCCAAAATCTCAGTATTAGTTCTGTGCAACACATTTGCCATATCCCGCACTAAGGCAAAACCGTCTCCTAGGAGTCGGGTGGCGCGATTCACGTAGGCGATCGCATATTTAGCCCCCGCTTCTGCTGAGACAACTGCTTGTGATGCGCTGTATATCGCCGTCACCGCGCAAGGAATGGACGGTGACAAATGCGCTACTGCTTGGAAACCCGCAGCCGTTGCTGGAACTTTCAAAACTGTTTGCCGCCCAATTAATTCAAAAGCGGCTTTTCCTTCTGCTACCATGCCATCAACATCAGATGCCATTAGCTGATAATACACTTCCCCAGGAATCAGTTGTGCCAGTTGTTTAAGGGTTTGCTCAGGAGATAACTCGCTTTTTGCCAAAAGTGTCGGATTAGTAGTAATTCCCGCTATCCATCCGAACTTGCTCGCCCGTGCGGCTTCCGCTACAATTGCAGTATCAACATAAATTGCCATCAGCTCTACACCTTCAGTTTGTTAATATTTCCCAGACGGTTGCTTGCAGATTGATATAAATCCGAGCGAAATTAATTGTTAATCTTTAACAATATCAGAATCTGGGAAATATTACTGTTAAGTAAATATAACACTTCAGTGATGTGCATCATCGGTAGTAGTGCGTGAGTTTTGAATTTAACAGGACTTAGGCTCCCAAACCCCGTTTCTTACAAAAAATTGGTGGAGGACGACCTATCTGTGAATAAATCGGCTTTCGGAGGAAAATTGGCTAAGTGCTATTTAAGATAGCTAACAACTGAAATCACAACTTTTAAGTCAGTTGGTAACTGCGATTGTCGGGTAAGGAAAACTTGACTCCCCAAATCCCGGATACAAAGAAATTACATTTGTATTAAGGGTTATGTATGCAATAACTCCAGGAGGTGACTCAGAAAATGACCGAAGAAAAAAATCAGCAGCCACAAGTCAGCCTTGAGACATCTTCTGAACAACCTCAGTTGGAAAATTCAGCAGAAACCGCTGAAGAATTATCGATAAATCTTAAGTCGGAAACTCTGTCTCAAACGGTGGAAAATAACGCCGAAGACCGTTTGAAGGCTCTAGGTCGCTTAATGATGGTGAGCTTAACTTGGTCGCTGGCGGGGCTTTCCAAACGCGAGTAACTTATGGAACACTACCGCAACGGGCGAGTTATGATTTGTGAGTTGTGTTGTAAGTTTTGTTTAACTCAAAACTTACAACTCCCGGACTTACATGATGTTCGGTTAGTTGTAAGAAAACCAGTTTTTAGTGAAGACTTTAGTCCTTAAAGCAAAAACTAAAGTTTTCAACAGAGCACTCATAACTTTTCTTTAATTCCTTCAAACGGCCCCAAAAAAGTCGGTTCGGGACGGGTAACGCGCACTTCCCAAAGCGCTTTGAGGACTGCCAAAAATTCGCGGAAACTGTAGCGAATCATGCCCTTTTGGCGAAATTTGCCCCAATCCGGCGTTCCTAAACCGATCGCCTCTACGCCCAACTGGCGGCAGGTATAAACAGCGCGGGCTAAGTGAAAGTTTTGGGTAACTAAAACAGCCTGGGTTATGCCAAAAATCTCTTTCGCCCGGTAGCAACTTTCATAGGTGCTAAATCCGGCATAATCGAGAATAATATTATTAGTCGGTACGCCCTGGGCTTCGGCGTAGTCCTGCATTGCTTGGACTTCGTTGTAATCGACGCTGCTATTGTCTCCTGTCATCAAAAGTTTGTCCACTCGCCCCGCTTTGTACAAATCGACGGCTGCTTGGACTCGATCGGCTAACATGGGGGTTGGAGTGCCGTCTTCCCAAACTCCGGCACCAAAAACTATAGCGATGGATTCAGCAGGCACGTTAGCTATATCGCTGTGGCGGTAGTTGCGAGTAACAAGTCGGACGTAGTAGTTGAGGGCTAGGGGTGTGAGCACTGAGGTTAATATTAACAGCCCGATGGCAAGGCGCCATTGAAATATAAAGGATTTAGGCCACATAAATTCAAGTTAACTTCCTATATAATTACACAAACAGGAAACTTCCCGGGTCGAAAAATTATCAAGTTACCTAATTTACATTATATTGAGAAAAATATGATTCAACAACAGCAAAACTTTGAATTGCTGGAATCACTTTTATGGGAACCCAAAAACGGCTATTTTTTGCTAGACAGACATCTTCAAAGATTACAGCTATCGGCTGATTATTTTAATTTCCCCCTATCGCTAACAGAAGCAAGCAAAGCTTTACAAGCATTAAGTATGACTTGCGGGTTAGTCAAACAAAAAATACGGTTAACAATATCTTGTGAGGGAAACATAAAATTACAAGCTCAGACACTAGATAGCGGTATCTTAAAAATCGGTGCATCTGTGGGAATTGCCCGCAAACCGATCGATTCTCAAAACCCATTTCTTTACCACAAGACAACTTACCGATTGCCTTATACAATGGCTTTGGAGTCGCAGCCCGAATATCAGGATGTCTTTCTGTGGAATCAAGATGGAGTTATCACCGAATCCACGATCGCCAATATCGTGCTCGATACACCCGCAGGTCTCATCACACCTCCCATCCAGTGCGGTTTATTACCGGGGACGTTTCGTTCTCAACTTTTAGAGGAGGGAAAAATCAGAGAAAAATTAATTACCTTAGATGATTTGCACAGTACCCAAACTCTATTTCTCATTAACTCCGTTAGGGGTTGGATACGCCTCAAAAAAGAAGCAAGCCGAGATGTTTGGAAAGTGGTCAGTAATGGCTGATATAACGCTTTCAAGCGATTTTAGTAGGGTGCGAACTGTGCACCTTACTACTACAGATAGTGTCAAAATTGACTCGTAGCGTAAGTCCTGAAAGTGTTAACCATAGTGCAATCTATTATGAAACAAATACAACCTTGGCATTGGCGAAAGCTTCCCCTAAATCAGCGCAGCGGCTCTGAGATTTTTCAAACTTTATTTCTCGGTCAAAATGCCGACAGTGCAGGCTCAATATCGGATTGTGTCCCCCGCGATATGGCCGTTCTCCTAGAAAGTCCAGTTACATCTTCTACTAACTTGGCACGATATTCTATTTGTGCAGGTTCTCCCCGGATAATTGATGGTCAATCTCAGCTATGGACACCGCCAGTCGGTGAAATTTTACCTTTTTTGCGCGCTCTTTTGGACTCTCAAAAGCAAAATTTAGCAGTAAATGTACCGCCGGAAATTCCTTTTACTGGGGGTTGGTTGGGATGGCTAGGTTATGATTTAGCATGGGAAATCGAACACCTGCCCCAACTCAATACCGATCCGCTTCCTTTCCCGGTTAGCTGTTGGTACGAACCAGAATCTTTTGCGGTTTTAGACCATCAAACGCAAATTCTCTGGTTGGCTGCGAGTCAACCTTCTCACCTCGATGTTATGCAGCATCAATTAGAGCAAACTGATCGAGAAATAATCGAGAATAATTTACCTGAAAATTATCAACAAAATTCCGCTACTCCTATTTTTAAACTATCTCAGAGTCAGTATAAAGAAATAGTGCAAAAAGCTAAGAAGTATATTCATGCGGGCGATATTTTTCAGGCTAATTTATCTTTGCGGTTTGAAGCCCGTACAGATTGCAGTAGTTGGTCAATTTACCGCGCTTTGCAACGGATCAATCCTTCGCCTTTTGCAAGTTATTGGCAAACTCCGTGGGGGGCGATAGTTAGTTGTTCGCCGGAAAGACTGGTTCAATTATTAGAAAAAAAAGTGGATACTAGACCGATCGCGGGAACGCGACCGCGAGGTTTAACCTGCATTCAAGATGAGCAGTTAGCACAGGAATTAATAGAGAATATCAAAGAAAGAGCCGAACATATTATGTTAGTTGACTTAGAACGCAACGATATCGGGAGGGTGTGTGAATGGGGTTCAGTAAAAGTTAACGAATTTCTGACGATTGAACGCTACAGTCACGTGATGCACCTCGTCAGTAATGTTATCGGTACATTAAGAGGAGATTGCGACGTGATCGACTTGATTCGAGGGGTATTTCCGGGCGGTACGATTACAGGTTGTCCGAAAGTGCGCTGTCTGGAAATCATCGAAGAATTGGAACCCGTGAAGCGCAATTTATTTTACGGTTCCTGCGGTTATTTGGACTGGCGCGGCAACCTGGATTTAAATATTTTGATTCGCACCCTTTTATATGCCCCAAAAAGTGACGGTACGACCGGGGGAGTTGTTTGGGGACAAGTGGGTGCCGGGATTGTTGCTGATAGCGATCCGGAAAGGGAATGGCAGGAGTCGCTGCATAAAGCTCAAGCTCAAGTTAATGCTTTGAAATTAGCGAAAATATTTGATTAGATGCGTGTTAGATAAATCGACTTGTTAAGATTATTGAAGATTTATATCCCCGATTTAATTTTAATGTAATAGCGAGTGAAACAGAGCGAAAACAAAAGATTTCTTCTAGTATTAATGTTAGGGAACTGTTGGTAGGGTGTTGCCTAATAGTTTTTTTAGCGATCGCACTGTGAGTCAGATTCTGGGTGAACTCATGGATATTAGACGAGACTGCCAAAGCTGGTTAGCTGTTGGATAAGCTCACTATCACGCGATCGGAAAGGAAAAGCACAAGCAATTAACAAAGCCCCTCAATGGCTGATTCCTGCCATAATTTATGAGACTTCTTCAACCATTGTTGTGGGGCAGGCAGGATGCCTGCCCAAGACTTGCTTTTCACTCCTATGTCTATTGATTGTCGGAACCTACGGCCTCAGAAATAGAACTAAATCCGCGTTCTTCTAACTTTTGCAACAACCCTTGTAGAATCCGACGCACCATCCAAGGTCCTTCGTAAACCCAACCCGTGTAGACTTGAATTAAACTTGCACCGGCAGCTATTTTTTCCCAAGCATCTTCGGCGGTGAAAATGCCACCAACTCCAATTATGGGCAATTCGCCTTTTGTATATTGCCAGATAAATCGGATTACTTCTGTCGATCGCTCTCGCACTGGAACCCCGCTAATTCCCCCGGCTTCTTCGGCGATTGGTTTGCCTGTTTCTCGCAATATTTGTGTTTTCAATCCATCGCGGCGGATGGTGGTATTTGTGGCGATAATTCCTGCTAGTTGGTAGGTTTTTGCTAAGTCGAGGATTGATACGATCGCCTCCGACTCCAAATCCGGCGCAATCTTGACTAAAATTGGCTTGCTTCCCTGATTTTCTTGTTGCAAAATTTCCAAAATTGTGCTTAGCCCAGCAGCATCTTGGAGCGATCGCAACCCAGGCGTATTCGGAGACGAAACGTTCACTACAAAATAGTCGCCCCAATCTTTCAGCAGCTTAAAACTCTCCAAATAGTCGGCTGCGGCTTGCTCTAACGGTGTTACCTTAGATTTACCGAGATTGATGCCCAAGGGGAATGGGGACTGAGGCATGGGGCGCGAGGCATCGAATTTTGAGTGTTTCTGTGCTGCCTGAAACCGGGCTGCCATTGCCGCGGCTCCTTGATTGTTAAATCCCATGCGGTTGAGGGCTGCACTGTCCTGAGTCAATCGAAATAAGCGAGGTTGGGGGTTTCCCGGCTGTGGTTGACAAGTGACAGTGCCGAGTTCGGCAAAGCCAAAGCCAAAATTTGCCCAAATATCGGCAGCTACGCCGTTTTTATCAAATCCGGCGGCTAAGCCGACAGGATTGTTAAAGCTCAGTCCCCACAAAGATTGTTCGAGGCGAGAATCTTGGACTCCCAAAGATTTCTGCAATCGCCAGAGCATTTGGCTGGTTGCGGGGTTTGACTGGGTTCTGGCTGCGAGTTCGAGAACTTGGAGAGTGCGGTTGTGCAGCCACTCGGCATCGGTTTTCAATACGGAAAACAACAGCGGGCGTACACTTGATTGATAAATATCCAATGATTTGTACTGGGGCAATTTACAAATTAGAAATGAGAAGGGAAATAAAAATATTCAGGAGCAGACAGTGAAGGCGAAGTTTTTACTTCAACTTCGATCGGCTTTATCCAATGTTTTAGATTGAGGGATAAGTGAGACGATTATATTATAAGTTGATTCTTTTGTATTTTATTTTTTTGAATTTTTAAGTTAGTAATTTTAAATTAGACAAAGGTGCGGGGAAGCTTGGAAATGGGGCAGCAGCAAAGACCAAAGGATTTAGACGAACAAATCGCGACCCTAGAGCGCGTTCTCCAGACTCTCCGAGAAGAGGAGAATGTGGAAGTGCTACTTTCGACCACACTCGGTTACTTGCAAACCGAATTTGACTGGCCGTTGATTTGGATCGGGTTGTACGATCGACAGGCCCACAGATTGTTCGGCAAAGGTGGCATAACTCCTAACGGCGACCTGTCTTTTCTCAAACAGCGCTTTGCTCTGAGTCCGGGGGATTTGCTGGAACAAGTGGTGATTCAACTCCGGCCGGTGGGAGTCCCGGATTTGCGATCGGAAAGTAGAGCCGGAGAATGGCGCAAAGCAGCTCAAACTTTCAATATTCAAGGCACGACTCTGTTTCCGCTCCGCTACAAAGACCGCTGCTACGGCGTGATTTTGCTCGGGACTGACGTGTGGGGAGCGTCGCCAAAGTCGGGGGAAAAAACGCAGTTGGCGATCGTATTTGGAGCGCTGGCAACTGCTCTTTACCAAATAGAAAAAGACTGGCAGCGACAACAAGTTAAACACCCAGACGAGTCTCTTTTAGCGCTGATTTCGCAGTTGGGGGAACTGCGCTCGCTCGACCAATACTTGCAAGCGGTGGTCGAACAAACTCATGAATTTATCGAGCCGACGCGCACCAATGTTTATTGGTTCGAGCGAGAGCGGCGCTATTTTTGGCGCCGAGTCAGCAACCGCGAAGTTGCTCCGGGTTTGGGCGGGCCGAGCCGAGCGGCTTCGGGCATCACCGTTCAAGACTTGGGCGAATTTTATCAGGCTTTGGGCAGGCAAGAAATGGTTTGGATCGGTGAATCTCAAAGTTCTCTGAAAACTGAGCTGACGGGGCGGTTGATGCAGCAAATCCGCGCTCGCTCTCTGTTGGCTGCGCCGATTGTTTCAGAAGGAGAATTGTTGGGATTTTTGGCAGTCGAAGCCGGCGAGCCCCGGATTTGGCAAGACAATGAAAAGCATTACCTGCAGGGAGTGGCGCAGTTAGTGGCTCTGACGGCTCCTGTGTCGGAGATGGAGGATAAAATTCAGCAAATTGAGATTGATCGAGATTTAACTGCGGGAATAGCTCGCGCCATCTACAGCGATGCTGACTGGGAGGCGACTTTGAAAAATACCGCCGAACAGTTGTGCGAGCGGCTCAAATGCGAATACTTTTTGCTGCTGCTGTACGGCGAAGAACAAAATCGCTTTGAAATTGTCTGCCAAAATCTGCCCCGCAACCGCAGGTCAGTGCCGTCGCCGCTCAACGCCCTCGATGTGGCTGACGTGGGGCTGTTGCAAGAAAGCGAACCTGTGGCTATTGAAAATTGGGAGGAAGACGGGCGGTTGAGCGCTTGGCGGGAAGTGTTGGGGGAGGCGGGGGTGCGATCGCTTTTGGCATCGACCACGAGGGGGAAAAAGAAAGAGGGAGAAAACCCGAATCTAAAATCGAAAATCGCCAATCGAAAATCGATCGAGGGTTTGCTGGTTGTCGGACACAATGCAACTCGCACTTGGAGGCGATCTGAGCAAGAATTAGTTCGGCTAGTGGGCCAACAGCTAGGATTGATCCTGCACTCCTGGCAGCAGAGTGCGGAAATCGACAAATATCAGCAATTTGAGCGATTGCTCAAATCGGGTTTGGCGGTTTTGCACCATTCTCCTGATGAGCAATCTGAGCAAGAGATATCTGCTGCTTCACCGACGATGTTCCCAGAGTTGCCGCTACAAAAGCTCGATCGTAACTTTGCTCAACACGTTTCCCAGACACTTTCCTGTCCTTTAGTCGCCCTAATTACTTGGAATCCGGGTCAGGAGGAAGGTTCCATCGTGGCGACGGTAGCTGCCAATCCCGTATTTGCCCTCAATCCCGAGGCGGTGATTCCTGTCAAAACAGATGCCTTGATCCAACAAACCCTGGCAGAATCGGGCGTGCTGCAACAGAGCACGAGCCAACTGCCGCTGGCGACGAAGCGGTGGCTCCGCAGTCCGGGAATTGGCGAGATTCTGACGGTGGCGCTGCGGACTGCCCCAGAACACGCTGCGGCGGGCATTGTGGTGGCTGCGGACGCTCCGGGCCGCCAGTGGTCGGAGTTGTCGGTGAGTTTACTCAGCTCGATGGCGTCTCAGTTGGCTTGGTGGCACAGGTATTTGGCGGTGCAATCGGCCCAGGAGTCGCAGCGATTGGATCTGGAGCTGCTCAACTGGTACAAACAGCGCCGTTTTGAGGAGTTTTACCGCACTGTGGGAGCGGGGGTGAAGGAGTTGGGGGAGTTGAGTCAGTCGATTTTGCAGTCGGCGAAGGAGCAAAAGGATGCTCTGAAAATTTTGCGCTACCAACAGGTTTTGCGGCAAATTGGCAATGCTTTGGGGTCAACTCATCTGCTGCTGAAACAGGAACAGTGGCGGCTGCAATTCGGACAAGATGCGGTGCCTGTGAGCGCTTGGCTCAGGCGATCGCTCGATCGAACGGCCTCCCTGGTCAAACAGTCGCAAGTCTTGCTGGAAGTGCACAGAGAAATTGCTGTGTCGATGCCTGCGGGTCAGACTTTGAGCGTTCGCGGCGACAGCATCAAGCTCGATTTGATACTGTGCGAATTGCTGGCGGCGGCTTGCAGGCGCTCTGCTGTTGGCGCCAAGATTGAGATTCGCTCTCAGTTGTTGGGAGAAGATTGGCTAGAATTGTCTGTGAGCGATAGCGGCGCGTGCGATCGACACTTAATTGCTGCCTTCAACAGCGGTTCCGGGCCGGACATATTAGCCGTTTCTACTTCCAATAGGTCGATCGTGCAAAATCTCTTAGTTTATCAGCGAGCGGTACGCTTAATGGGGGGAAACTTTTCTATAGAAATGTTAGAAAACAATTTAATTGTGGCTCGTTTAGTGCTGCCCCTAGCCAATTCTTAAAATTCTGTACGGGCGAGTTCACCCTATCTGCAATTTACATACTAGGTAGTTATAAACCAGCCCCAACCCAACTTCTAGCGGTAAAGTGCTTCAGGTGCACCCTATATAATTAGGTTCTGCGTCCAAGAGTGGATGATTGATATCAACTCCGCTTGTATTAGATCGAGTTCTGTTATGGAGTAAGATTAAATGAACCGCGAAGACGCAAAGAGCACGAAGGAAGAACTGCATCTTCTTCTTTCTCTTCCTTCGCGTCCTTTGCGCCTTCGCGGTTTAATCATTCCGATGTAACCGGATGCGATATATAGCCATCCTAAATCATTTGTGAATTTCTTACTCCCTCCCCTTGATAAGGGGAGGGTTGGGGTGGGGTCAAAAATTTACGACTCCTGCAAGGATTGCTATAACATCCAAGGTATTAAAAACCCTCTGCCTAAACCGATGAAGTAACCGTTTCCGCCGCCTCAGAACTCGGGAAAAACCTTTGAGTAATCCAAGCAGTTACAATATGAGAAAGCAATCCCATCGGCCCAGCAAAAAAACACAAAGCCAAAGAATGAACCGTCCAAACTCCTGTCCGCTGTCCTTCCAAATAAATCCAGCGCCCGACAAACAAGTCCATCACTAAAAAATGTATCCATCCCGTAGCCGCCGCCGTTTCCTCCCCCAGAAACTTAGCAATATCTGCTAGCTTGGGATTGGACAAAGCAGCCGCATTTTCCGCAGTCAGACTGCTACCAAACAAATATATGTACAAAACGGCTAGCACTGCAAACGGAATAAAGGAATTCATCACTTTTCGGGTAATTCCCCAGTTTGGTAATAAAATCATAATTGCCCAGAAAGGCACAACGAACAGATTACCGACATTAAAAATTAGTTCTGGTGTCATAGTTGGCTCTTGGCTCCTACGAATGCAATTCAATTAAGCATCTTAAGATTACTTTACACAATTTTTGCTGAAATTTCTCAAAACCCGAAAAAAATGTCATTCACAAATGAAATAGAATTGCTATACTTATCTAAAATTTAAAATCTCGCATCTAAAATCGATTAAGGCAGCACAGCCCATGACAACTTATAATAACTTTCCCGATTTGTGCCAGCAAAAAGAGAATCTCTCGCTTGATGCTAAACATACGGTAGAAATACTGTTGCAAATATCAGACACTTCCGAGTGCGATCGAGCCAACGCACTGCTTTCTAATACAACAGAACTTAACCTCAAAAATCTTCAAATTACCGATATCAGTCCCCTCTCATCTTTCACTAAACTTACTAATCTTATCCTCGGCAGCAATCGAATATCTGACCTCGCTCCCCTGCAATCTTTAACCAATCTGAAAACTTTGATTATGGATGTTAATCAAATCTCAGATATCAGCCCGCTTTCATCTCTAATAAATCTGACTCAACTCGTTCTCGATACCAATCAAATCTCCGATATCAGTCCCCTAGCAGGTCTAACTAATCTTACCGCACTTGTCTTGTTTGACAACAAAATTTCCGACCTCACTCCGTTGCAAGCTTTAACGAACTTAAATGCGCTGATCCTCTACAACAATCAAATTTCTGATCTCGCTCCTTTGACAAATTTGACTGCACTCGATACACTATACCTTTACAATAATAAAATATCGGATATCACCCCGCTGGCTTCCTTAAAAAATCTGACTACGCTGTTTCTCTTCGGAAATGAAATATCTGATATTACTCCGTTGAAAGCTCTAACTAAATTAAATAAATTGGTTTTATTCCAAAATCAAATATCAGATATTACTCCTTTGACATCGCTCACTAATTTAATTGAACTAAACCTCGGTAACAATCAAATATCCGACATCAGTCCGCTGAAATCGTTAACTAATTTGACTGAACTTTATCTGTTCAACAACCCGATTTCGGATACCAGCGCGCTACAAGCTTTAAATAATTTATTTTTACTAGACTTGTACAACAATCAAATCTCTGATATCCGTTCCCTGCAATCTTTGCAAAAGTTAACTACCCTGGACTTGCGCGGGAATCCCATTGTTAATAAAATTTGCCCTGTCAATCCTGAATCTATATGCCGGTTTTAATTATTAAGGCCGAGGCAAGATGGCAGTTTATAGAGTATAATGGCAAAGGTCAATATTAGGAGAAAGTGATGAGCGGACACGATGCTTTGATGTTAGGATTGCTGCTGTTGCCCGGTTTGGCTTTGTCGATCGCAATTCTGGGCGCTTTTGCCGCTGGTGGATAATCAGTCTTTAGCACTCATCAGCGCTCCAGCAAGCAGTTTACTGGTTCCGAGAGGGCGGGTTTATCTATTTGTTGAGTTGCCGGAAATATCTTGGGCAAAACCCGCCCGCTTCCTCTACCACTTTACAAAAATTGTGCTGTCACATCGGAATTTACCAAAGTATTCGCGCACAAAATACCCGATGCTGCGACGGCGGGGACGCCAATTCCCGGCATGGTGCTGTCTCCCACCCGATACAAGCCTTTGACTGGTGTTTGCGGCCCGGGAAATGAGCCTTTTCCGGCGGCAATTGCAGGCCCGTAAGTTCCTTGATATCGGCGCAAAAATCGGGCGTGGGTTAGCGGTGTGCCGATCGACTCTAAGACTATCCGCGATCGCAAATCGGGTATAATTTTTTCTAAAGCTTGAAACAGAGATTGCGATCGCTCTTGCTTTTTCTGCTGATACAATTCGCCATATTCCCAACCTTCGTAAGGTTCCAATGTATAAGCGTGAATGGCGTGATGTCCCGGCGGCGCCAGAGTTGCATCCCACACCGTGGGAATCGAAATCATGCAAGTATTTCCGGGTACTGTAATGTCAATCTTGCTGTCGTGAACGACGACGTGGTGGCCGGTCAAACCTTCGAGGCCTTCGGCTTTAATTCCTAAATGCAGGTGCATGAAACTCTCTACTGCGGGCATCGACAAAGCCCTTTTGCGGTAGCTTTCCGGCAAATCTTCTGGTCGCAGTAATTTTGTATAAGTATCCCAGACGGTGGCATTTGAAATAACAATTGGGGCGCGGATAATTTCGCCATTTTGCAAGCGAACTCCGGTGGTTTTGCCGGATTCAACTAATATTTGCTCGACAGAAGTTCCCAGGCGCAACTTTCCTCCCCAGCGCTGCAAACCTCTGACTAAAGCATCGACGATCGCACCGCTGCCACCTACAGGATATTCGATCGCACAGCGCGATCGTTCACCAATCATAAAAGCTATTTCCGGGGCGACAGTTCCGTGCGCTTTCAAACCCGACAGCAAAAAGCACTCCAAATCGATCAAACGCCGCACCCAAGGATCGCGCACATCGCGATCCATCAAGGAACCGGCTGAACCCGCGATCGCACCTACTAGCGGCAACAGCTTCAGCAAAGCAGGCGAGTACCGAGACAGCAAAACAGGTATTAACTGCCAGTCGGATCTCAGCGCTAAAGCCGGAATTCCACGCAAAGCTTCATACAAAACTAATAAATTTTGTTGAAATTGCTGCAATTCTACAGCACCTTGCGGTGCGAACTTAGCTACAGCATCTAAGTAACTTCTCGCATCAGCATAAATCGGTAAACTTCCCTCTGGAAAATGGTAATGCCCCAGGGGATCGTAGGAAATTGCTGCGATCGATTCCTCCAAAACATCAAAAACTTGCCGCAAAGGATTGAACGACCGGGGGTCAGTCAAACCGCAATAAAAAGAAGGCCCCGAATCAAAGTGAAATCCCCGGCGCGAAAAGCTGTGAGCTGCCCCGCCCGCTATTGTGTGGCTCTCGCAGACGAGCACCCGCTTGCCGTAACGAGCTAGCATCGAGCCTGCGACTAAGCCGCCAATACCGCTGCCAATTACGATCGCATCAAAGTCTTGCATTTATCAAATGTGGTATAATTGTATTATTTCTTGCTGAGTGTTGACAGGGTATTTTTATGGGAGGAAAACTATGAAAGCTTTATCTATTTTAGATGAAGTTGTTCGCGAATTAGAACAAGACGTGAATCTCTCGCGCATTAAAAAAATAATATTTTTTGCTTGTAAAGAGTCCTGGGAAAACGATCCGGCCCAACTCGCCAGCGCAGATGTAAGGATTTTAATTGAAGAGCTGTGCGCCAAGTACAGCAGGTTAGAAGATATTGAATCAGTTTTAAATAGTATAGTCTCTAAGGTTAATAAAAAAACCGAGTATGCTTTAGTAGCAGACCTCATAGTCTGTCAACTTAGCAGGCTGTATGAATTTGAAGATTTCACAAAATTAGAAATAAACATATCTAGTTTTGGCGGTCAGGAAGCTCCCGCATTTGAAGAGCACTTTAGTTCGGAAATACCCAGCAGCAGCGAAGAAAGTGCAAGGAACCCCGGCAAATTATTTGATGTCCGACAAAAAATTTTGCAGCAAACAAATCCGCTGAGGGCGAAAATCCTAATTTTTTCTACTCTTTATCACCAGTTTACTTTTAGCGATCGCGACTGGCTACTGCTGAAAACTCAAGAACTTGACAATCTACTGCGACAACTGTTTAATGTCTGTGGCAGCCTAGCCGAACTCGAATCTCGATTGTACACAACTGCTAGCAATCTTGACAACCGAGATGAAAACGACCAAGCTGCGAGCGTAATCATCAAAGCGATGAATCCTTGTTACGCAAAAATGCAACAGGAAGAACCGGATGAAGCCGAATCTTCGGCTAGCGAAGATTACGATCAGACGCATTTAAACAACAGTGTTTATGAAGAGAGCAAGCTGGTGGACAGGCGCACCGATTATTTTGATCCAGGCGAGATTACTCACATCCTTCAAGCTGCTCCAACTCACTATCATTATGACCCCCAAAAGAGTTACTTAGTCCCGGACACGGCAGAAACTGTACAGTTTAAAGAAGCCGAAACCAGCAATAATTATGCTACCGATTTCAGACAGGAAATGGTAGAAACATTCCCAGTAGCAGAAATGGCGACTATTATCGAAACTTTAGAACCGGCGGCTCCTGTTATTATAAATATTAGCGATTCCATCAAACGCAAGTTGGAATTGGAAGAAGAAATGACAGAATTAGTCAGTCAAAGTGCTAACTCCGCAACGGCGCAAATAGAAAATATATTCACCAAGTTAGAAGCTGCTTTGAACGGAAAATTTTCTACGGGAAGTGCAGAGGATCGTTTGTACTGGAAATATAAAAATCTCAGAGAGTATGTAGGAAAAGTTCAGAAGTTTACCGATAAAATGCTGGAAATTTTGATCGAATTGGAGTCAAAAGAAAGCAGTAAATATCCTTCTGAAATCACAGAAGACCTGGATGACAATATTTTAGACATACCGCAGGAAAACTCTAGCCATAAAGCAAATCAGTATCAGCTTCTGGAAATGGCAAAGCAAGGCAAACCAAAGGCGATCGCCCAATTGATTAATCAATTGCTACAGCCTAAAGGAATTGCTGCTACAGCGGGATTTAAAGATGGTTGGCTCCATGTAATTCTGGAGTCTGCTGAAGTACCAAACCAACAAGCTACAGCTACATACATTCACAAAAAACTGTGTACTTTAAAATCCAAATATCTTACTCATGTGAAAATTCACGGGCGACAGTTAGGTAGCAAAACAGTCTTTTGGACTCAAGAATTTGTCAATCAAACTCATTAAATGCCCCGACTCAAGTCTGAGGCTACACAAACTAAGTCCACCTGCGTCAACTGAAATTCAAGAAATTTCATCAAATTTCTCAGACTCAAGTCTGGGGCTACAAAAACTCAGTCCGCCTGCGCGAACAGAAATTTAAGCAGTCTAGAAATAGCAGATTGTACCTAATTAACAACAAAAACAAATATGAATGCCAGCGAAATTTTAAGGCGATATACATCAGGAGAACTAGATTTTCAAGGTATGAATCTCCGAGGCGTATACCTGAGCGGTGCCGATTTAATTGGCGTCAATTTAAGCAGTGCTGACCTCTGGGGTGCAAACTTAGCGATGTCGTACCTGAGCCGAATTAACCTTCAGCGCGCAAATTTAACTAATGCAAAGCTGTGCGGTGCTAACTTAAATCAAGCAAACTTGAGCGGAGCAAATTTGTCCGATGCAGACTTCCACGGAGCGACTTTGCAAGGTGCAGACTTTCGCAAAGCTAACATCTCTTTGGCAGTTTTTATTGATGCAAATTTGAGCGATGCAGATATGCGAGGTGTGAATTTGCAAGGTGCAGATTTGCGGGGTGCGTGCTTGCGGGGTGCAAATTTGCGGAAGGAGCTGCGGCTTTTTGAGGGTGCAAATTTGCGGGGTGCAAATTTGCAAGGTGCAGATTTGCGGGGCGTCAATTTGCAAGGTGCAGATTTGAGTAAAGCTAATCTCAGTCACGCTAATTTGACTGAAGCATTTCTGGGAGAAGCAAATCTGACTCAGGCAAATTTGAGCGAAGCTATTTTAGATGGCATATTTTTGACTGAAGCAACTTTGGTAGAAACAAATTTTTCCTGGGCTGTAATGGCTAATGCTAAGTTGGAAAGAGCTGTGTTACTTGATGCTGAATTGGCTGGCGCTAATTTGCGCGGTGCATTTATGACTGATGTAAAGTTGAGCAATGCTAATTTAATTATGGCTGACTTGAGTCGAGCTAATTTGGTGCGGGCTGATTTGAGTCGAGCTAATTTTAATCAGGCCAATTTGAGTGAAGCTGATATGACTGATGCTTACCTGGCTAGAACAGATTTGCGGCAGGCAATTTTGCACCGCACAACTTTGATTAGGGCCGATTTGAGCACTGCTAATTTATCAGGTGCTCAGTGGCGCGGTACAATTATGCCGAATGGAGAAATGCACGGGTAATTACTTCTAGTAGCAATTTAAGGCTGTCGCCAAAATAGTTAATCTTCGACCCTGTGATTTAACAATTATGAGTAAAAATAAGCTGGGTAGGAGAGCCGTCATTAATTTAATAGTTAAGGCCATTTTGTAGAATTCAAAACGGGAGGGCAATGCTGTGTTAGATACAGGAAAAATTTTACAAGAACGTTATCAATTGCAACAGCGTTTAGGACGCACAGCGGCCGGTCATCAAACTTGGCTAGCAGTGGATTTAGAGTCTCAAGAACAGGTGACGCTGAAAATGTTAGCTTTTAGCCCGGAAATGCACTGGGAAGAACTCAAGCTTTTTGAAAGAGAAGCACAAGTTTTGCAGGCGCTAAATCATCCCCGCATTCCTTGCTATCGAGATTATTTTTCCCTAGAGCGGGAAGCCGGAGCAGGATTGCCTTGGTTTGGCTTAGTGCAAGATTATATTCCGGGATTTTCACTTCAGGAATTGTTAGAAAAAGGCAAGAAGTTTTCAGAAAAACAAGTCCGAAAAATTGCCACTGAAGTGCTAGAAATTTTAATTTATTTGCATGAATTAAGCCCCCCAGTTTTGCACCGAGATATTAAGCCGAGTAATTTAATTTGGGGGGAAGATCAGCACGTTTATCTAGTAGATTTTGGGGCGGTACAAGCTCAAGCGGCGGTGACAGGTGTAACGTTTACAGTGGTAGGAACGAGTGGCTATGCACCCTTAGAACAGTTTTGGGGGCGGGCGGTGGCGGCTTCGGATTTGTATGCTTTGGGAGCTACTTTAATTCATTTGTTAACGGGGATGACTCCTGCGGATTTGCCACAGAAAGATTCTCGGATTCAGTTTAGCGATCGCGTGAGTGTGAATCCCACTTTGGTAAGCTGGATTGAGAAGATGACGGAAATCGCCTTAGAAAAGCGTTTCAGCAAGGCTAGAGACGCTTTAGCAGCTTTGAAATCGGGAAACATACAAGGGGCTAATCTTCAAATTCCGACTGTTTGGAAAATTGCTAAACCGCCTCACAGTCGCATTCAAGTTAGCAAATCAGCAACGGAGTTAAACATTAAAATTCCGTCTACTTTAGTCAGAAAGCCTTTTTTCTGTGTTTTTTTAATAGGAATATTAATTCTACTGTTATTGCAGCCGATAACCTTACTATTGGGGGAACCAAATTTCTATACGGGATTAGGATTGTTTACGATTATAGCAAGTACAAGTATCTTACTTAAGATTGTGGGCAATGGTAATAAAATTACATTTAACCGGAACTACTTTAAACTGGAACATCAGATATTTGGTTGGAGTTATTTAGGACAAAGGGGGGAACTTTCTGATATTTTGGGTGCTTTTATATACAATACTTCTTTTTTTGGGGGTAATCAAATCAGAATTCGTTCAGGCAACTATACAGGAACTTACTTTTATGTCTTAGGGAACCATTTGAAAGAGGTTGAGGCGGCTTGGTTAGCGCAAGAAATTCAAGATTGGTTAAATTTAAGATAAATTATTGTAGGGCGAAGACTAGGTGATTAATTTTTTTGTAGAATAGACCTCTCGCAACTAAAAATGGGTGACGCACTCACTTATAGGGGGTCTAAAATACAGCAGATTCCAGGTTCATTAAGTACAGTAGCAACAGCTTGTAAACCAGACTGCTCGATCAAAAAAATGATGCTACTTTAAAAGAGTTATGCCAAGGCTTTCAAAAAAATACCCGAATTAAAGTCAGTATATCTTATTACGCGATCGCCCAAAAAACATTAAATTTTAATTCAAATTTATCCCTTCACAGGCAAAACGATCGCAAACTCAGTGCCAACTCCCGGCTCGCCATTCACCTCGATGCTTCCGCCATGTTTTTCTACCGCAATCTGGTGGACAATTGCCAACCCCAATCCAGTTCCTTTGCCCACACCTTTCGTCGTGAACAAATGGTCGAATATCTGCTGTTTAACTTCCTCTTTGATTCCGGTGCCGTTATCAGCAATTTGAATTTTAATGTACCCCTCGCCGACTATATCCGTGCAAATCGTGATGCGGTTGGGATTGGCGGTAATTTCACTAAAACTGCGGCCTATATTTGACTCTTCTAAGGCATCGATCGCATTGGCAAGGATATTCATGAAAACTTGATTCAATTGACCGGGAAAACATTCGATTTTAGGGAGATTGCCGTATTTAGTTATCACTTCGATCTGCGGGCGGTGTTCGTTTGCTTTGAGGCGGTGTTTCAAAATCAAAATCGCGCTATCAATGCCTTCGTGAATATTAAAAGGAACTTTGTAGTCTTTGTCGCCTCGGGAGAAGGTACGCAAACTGTTGCTGATGCTGCAAATGCGCTCGCACCCGAGTTGCATTGAATCAATCATCTTCGGTAAATCTTCCAAAAGATAATCGAGGTCTATCTCTTCCGCGTGGTCTGCTATTTCGGATTGCGATGCAGCGGAGCGATACAATTCTAAGTGTTCGATAACATCTTCCAAACTTCTTTTACCTTCGCTTAAATTGCCAGAAATAAACCCAATCGGATTGTTAATTTCGTGTGCGACTCCCGCGACTAAATTACCCAATGCCGACATTTTCTCATTTTGCACGATTTGCAGTTGTGCTTGTTGTAAATTTTTTAAAGTTCGTTCTAGCTGTTGATTTTGCTCTTGCAAAAGTTCCGCTGCTCGCTTGCGCTCAGTGGCATCAACACCCAAACCAATAATCCCGATCGTCTCGCCCTGGGAATTTTTTAACTGCACTTTCGTGATTTCTAAATCGTGTAGTTTGCCGTCAACAAATCTGAGAATTTCGCTGGAGTAATGCGGCAAATCTTGAGCAAGGCAGGCGGCATCGGAAACCAGACAGCCCGCTGCATTCTCCCCCAGTATATCTTTATAATGATCGACAGCTAGGAAATCGCTCAGAGGCACACCCACATCTTGAGAAAATGTCTTGTTCAAAAACTGTACTTTACCACTGGGATTCACCATCCAAATCCAAATCGGAGCGACATCAAGAATCGCTTGGAGCATTTTCTTCTGATCGGCAAGCTGAGCTTCGGTTCGGCTAATTTTTACTAGCGATCGCTCTAATTGTTGGTTGTAATCCTGATATTTTTTATAGAGCAGAGCATTTTGCAAACAGATGGCTGCCTGGGAACACAGTAGATTGAGAAGTTGCAGGCGATCGCGGGTAAAAACTCTTGCGGTTAAGCGATTTTCCAGATACAAAATGCCGACTAAGTTGCCTCGATCGAGAATCGGCCAACACAACAGGCTCTGCGGTTGGTATTTGAGGATGTAGGAGTCGGAATCCCAATCACGTTGTTGAGCGAGATCCCGAACAATCACAGGTTTCAATAAATTTTTAACGCAGTCAACAATTTTGAGGGGCAAGATATCTCTGTTTTCATCGAGTGTTGCGGATGATAAGTCGATCGCCCACTCGACTCCCGAATTGTCGAGCGCGCTGGTAGCCGCGATTTCCCATTGATTGCCGTTTGGCAAAATCAGCGCTCCTTTGTCAGCTCCTGTATTTTTCATCGCCAGTTGCATCAGTTTGGCAATCAGTCGATCGAGTTCTCTTTCACTAGAGAGCGCTTGACAAGCTTTTAGCAGTGTTGAAAAATTCCCGAAATCTGAGACGCTCGCCGAAACAGACGGATGAATGGATGGATGAATGGATGGATGAAGCGATTGATTTGGCCCCGCAGGTGTTGGAAAATTTGCTAATGGGTTTGCAGGAAGTTTGGCGGGTTCTAAAATCGGTTTTAATAATTGAGGATAACGTTTTTCTAAGTCATCAATTTTTGCTCTATCTCCCCAGCGGACATAGCAATCATAGGCATCTATCATGTAGAGTCGGGCAATTTTTTCTCTTCCCAATGACAGGTAAAACTTAGCAGCGAGTTCGCCGGCCAGAGCTTCTTCATTGACATATTCGTTAGCTTTAGCTCCGGTAATAGCTCGATCGTACAGTTCCATTGCTTCGGCTGTCTGTCCCAAAACGCCCAGCAATTCTGCCTCAACCAGATCGAACTTGTGTTGGTAATTGATCGGCGTATGGTGCGCGAATTCTTTTAGTTTTTTCTGACTAGCCCCAACCCGCTTAAGGATTTGTTGGCGCTCCGCCGGTGCGGCATCTGCATAGATTGCCAAATCTGCCAGCGCATCATAAAAGTCGTGCATCATCGTTACTAGCATCAAAACACAATTCCCAAGATAAGGTTTGCCTCCATTTCCCCTGTCGATTGGCTACGGATTACGGCGCGAATATATCCCGAATCCGTGGCCTCTTTTTGCTAAAATTTATACACCTCCATGTGGCAGATAACAGTTAAGATTAATTGGAAGATTGGAAGGTTTAATGTATTTGTAAATAACCTGGCTGCGTTCGAGTTCGTCGAGAATGTCTGTGCGGTTGAGGACTATTTCTACCCATCCAATTAACGGTCGCTAATGCAACTTTTTTGGATTTTGGCAACACCGCGTCCTGGAAATCCTCAGCCACAACGACGTAGGTTTGAGAATTTTAGCGGCGGGTGGTTGGTCTTTCTCCGGCACGAACCGATCGATAGCCGATCGACAATCTGTGTACAATTGCGCGATCGGGCGATATCCCGGTATTACCGCAGTGAAATCTACTACATCTACTGTTGCGTCCATATCACCTGACCTCAACTCCGACATTAGCTTGACAAAACTTAGTGTATCTATCTTAGGGCATAAACCGCATAATTTTTGATCGCCCGATCGAAAATTCCAATTGTCTGTTAATGAACAACATTTTATACTTTGGCGATCGCGATTAAAGCTTTTTACTTACGTATAAGTTTCTCCTGTTAATCTCAAATGCGATTCAATGAACGCGAAATACCGTATAAACACCGCAGTTTCCTGTCGGGAAAAATACAATGGGTAATTAATTGAATTTAATATAGCTCGATCGCCCAAATTTCCGCGAAGCGGCTCAAAAAGTTAATACCTTAAAAAGTCCAAATACAATCTATAGAAATTATAAAGAATCCGTCGTGAAAGCAGTGGCACTCTAGTCCCCCCTACAAAAGGACAGAATCGTTGCATTGTGGTGAAACTCCCCCTCCACTCTACTTCCGGCCTAATAGCCCTCCCAGGGGTTAAAACCAAATCAAATAGTAATAGGCAGTAGTCTTCACATGACTTTACGTAGATTCCGACAGAGGTTAAAACCCCTGTCGGAATCTAGCTTCCCGAGAAGGAAACAGCGTTATTTGAAATTAGTCGATCGCGTCTGCCGCTGTTTGTGCCACTCGTTGAGTTATGTCAATATCTCGATTCACTTTCTAGCAAATATTCTCCGAGGCATCTTCAGCGTTCTATCTGGCATCTCGCGCTGCATCATTGATATTTTCTTGGCCGCCGCTGGTACCATATCTCAGCGACTCAGTACCCTCTGCTGCTCTTTCTTTGGCTCCCGCAGTGGCTTCTTTAACAATATCTTTTGCTCCCTTCAAGCCTTCGCGAGTGTTTTCTTTAAGATTAGCAAAGCCTTGTTTGGTTTTGTCGCCAAAGTTATCAGCTTTGCTCTGGGCGGTGCTAGCATCTTCCTTCACCTTGTTCCCAATTTGGCCGAGTTTGTCAGGCGCGTCGTCCGCTACCCGCCGCACGTTTTCGCCTACATTGCTGCTAGATTTGGTGTCAATGCGGTGCTGCGCTTGCTCTTTGAGAAGCTGAGCTTTTGCTTCTTCTGTTGTTACCTTTTTGTTTCTGGGATCGACATCGCTGTAGTCGTTCATGCCGCCTTTGAATTCGGAAGTTACAGCCCCTGAAGGCACTTCTTCTCTAATTTGGTCGGCAGTTTTTCCTATCCTCGCATCACCTTGTCCTGCGATTACATCAGTTTTTCCTGCCGTCACATCAGGGCGGCTGCAGGCCGTACTCACTAATACTAAAATGCCAGCCAGAAACACTGTTAAAATTTGTACAGCTCGAATTTTTTTCACAAATGCAGTTAGTCTCTTCATAAAAATGCTCCTTTCTATTGTGATAGGCTCAAATGCCTGGTGGTTCTGTAGATGGTTAGCATTACAAAATTAGGCACTTAAACACTTTTTTAGTTTACGAAGAGAAACAGCAGCTTTTCATCTATCTCAAGTTAGATTTCTCAAGTTATAGTACAAGGAAGAAGGAAGAACGAATGGACAATCCTCAATCTTCTACCAATTATTAAAAATCTCAGCACCCCGCGCCCGACACGGCAATGTCCTTTCCCTATAGGGCTGTTTGGTTCTCCGTGCCGGCAGTATATATTGAAAGGTTTTGCATTTTCGGCTCAAAAAAAACCTTCTAGTCAGGAACTAGAAGGAAGGTGGTGTATGATCTCAAGTACAACAAGGTCTTTAATCGCAATTGTGGCGACACATCGCGATCGCACACATCTGTCTAATGGCTGAAAGTATGTGCACACTTACTAAGCATTTTGAATCGCTGTTTTTAAACTCTTGCAGAATTCGCCTATCGCCTCTAAACCCTGTTCTGGAGTGCCTTCAGCCAAGCGTTTCACAAAAGCACTGCCAACAATCGCAGCATCTGCACCCCATTCTTTCACTTGGCGAGCGTGTTCGGGTTTCGATATACCAAACCCGACGCCGATGGGTTTGTCGGTGACGGTGCGGAGTTCTTGCAGCAACTCTTTTGCTCTCGTTTCTAAGCCTTCGCGCACTCCCGTAACCCCCGTCACGCTGACTAAGTAAATAAATCCTTGAGACTGGCGAGCGATCGCTTCTATGCGACTTTTGGGACTTGTCGGAGCAACTAATAATGTTAGTTCAATCCCTAATTTGTTGGCAGGTTGGATGAGACTGTCGGCTTCTTCTAAGGGCAAGTCTGGTACAACCAATCCCTGAACTCCAGCACTTTTGATTTGCTGCAAGAAGGTTTCTATACCTCGGTACAAAATCGGGTTGTAGTATGTGAAGAGAATGATGGGCGATCGCAAATTCGGACTAACTTTCGCTACCATTTCCAGCACCGAATCTAACCGCGTTCCCCGCTGTAGCGCCCTTGTAGCAGCGGCTTGAATCACCGGCCCGTCAGCTAGCGGGTCAGAATAGGGAACCCCAAGCTCGATCGCGTCTGCACCGTTATCATCCAAAATTTGCAGTGCTTTAGCCGTTGTCTCCAAGTCTGGGTCACCAGCAGTAATAAAAGGAATCAATGCACATTCGTGGTTCTTGCGTAACGTTTCAAAACACTTAGAAATAGTCATTAGTTATTAGTCATCAGTCATTGGTTATCAGTCATCATACATAGGATTTCCCCTCGATCGCTCGCAATCAAATTTGTTTGTAGTGAGGAATTCCTTCCTCATAAAACTCCCTCGGACTGAAGTCCTCACTACAAACCTATTGCGCTTATTTTAGGGAAGGTGATATCAGTCATCAGTCATTAGTTAGCCGTCAATCTTACTATTCATGAGTTGTTATTCCCCAGTCATTAGTTCAGAGTTTATTGCTAATAACTAATCACTAATAGCTCACTAATAACTAATAACTGAGAACTAACGACTATTGACTAATTATCTTTTTCCTGCTCAATTTCGGCTTGAAGTTTGGCTAATTCTTCAGGAGTGAGTTCATCGAGCTGCTTCTGCAAGACAGCTTCTTTGTAGTCTTGCAATTGCTGGCTGTAGGTCATATTTTGAGTCAGTGCTCGAAATAAATAAGTCACCAGCCAGCCAATCAAGCCGGCGACCAAAAATAACTGGCTCCAAATCCCTGCATTCATGCTGTCAAGTCCGGCGAATTGCAGTAGCAAGTAGACCAACCCACCTGCTACAAAAAAGCCGATACTGATTCCAATTACGTCAATACGTCGCATTTAGGCTTCTATCTGCCGCCGTTTGGGCCGAAAATTCAAAAACGGAGCTAGGAGAAACATACCCGGGAAGAAGAAGAACATCAAGAAGTACATGAAGCCGCGCTCAAAAGAGGTAGCGATGTACCAGCGGCTGTTCAGGTAAGCGTAGGTGGCGGCGGGTACTACCAGGAGGTAGGCTCCGGCCAAGACGGCGTAAAGCAGTAAGGTAATATACATAGATTTGCTTTATGGGAATAATAACACGGGTAAGTCAGTTGACACGCTCCGTTAGCTGGTTAACTATTGTACCGCTTGGGGAGATCCAGCGCGACTTTTGGAAATTTTTTGATTAGGGGTTGCGTAAATTGGGGTTTTGGCTGTAGAATAAAAGGCTGTTGCTGTTAATGGCTCAAAACCACAGCAGCTTGACCAAAGGGGGGCGTGGCGGAATGGTAGACGCTACGGACTTAAAATCCGTTGACCCGAAACGGTCGTGTGGGTTCAAGTCCCTCCGCCCCCATCCATTTCCATCATTTGTGATATCAATTCTGGTGCCACCGGAATGATTGTTGACTGTTGAGTGTTGATATCGTTTCCGGTTGGACGAGCGACATGATATAGAGGACAGGGCAGTGCCGTGTCCTCGGTATCATTCCGGTGCAACCGAAAACAATATGATTCAACGGTTTCAGATTTATTGTCACCAATCGTTGTGTTTTTCGCTCCATTTTCGCGCTAATGGTTTTCTAGTATTTCTCAAACCGCCTCTATATCTGCCAACTTCGCCCCGGACTTTTTACGTCGGGCCTTCAATTGGTTGAGCAAGTCGGCTGGTTTTGGAAATGGGGCGACGGTGGGAACCGATTTTTTATCTTCATCCCGCCCCGCGTGATATTACGCAGCAACTGGCAAAGTAATCACAAATTCCGTGCCCTGTCCTATTTGAGAATTTACCTCAATTTTGCCTTGATGCTTGGCAAGGATTTGATAGGAAATAGCCAATCCTAATCCAGTACCTTTGCCGATCGACTTTGTAGTAAAAAATGGGTCAAATATCTGTTGGGCACAGGCTGCTGCAATTCCGGGCCCGTTATCCCGAATCTTGACGGTGACAGTATTGTCGGCTGTAATTTCCGTGCTAACCCAAATCGTTGGCGAATAGCCTTTGTCTTCCTTTTTCACCTCCTCCAGCGCATCTATTGCATTACTAATAATATTCATAAATACTTGATTCAGTTGCGCGGGATAGCACTCAAGCGCAGGCAACTTACCGTATTGTTTAATAACTTGAATACCTTGTTTGAGCCGGTGATTGAGAATTACGAGGGTGCTATCAATTCCTTCGTGAATGTCGGCCGATCTCATTTTTCCGTCGTCCGATCGCGAAAAATTCCGCATGGATACGACAATTTCGCGAATGCGATCGGCTCCCATTTTCATCGAAGAGAGGGTTTTTGGCAAATCTTCTCTGAGAAATTCGAGTTCAATGTCTTCGATGCGCTCTAGAATGGCATCTGGTGGGTTTGGATAATATTCTTGATAGAGAGTTACCAAACCTGCCAAATCTTCGATGTATTGGTTGGCATAGTCAATGTTGCCGCCGATGAAGTTGACGGGATTGTTGATTTCGTGGGCTATCCCTGCAACCATTTGACCGAGAGATGACATTTTTTCGGTCTGAATTAATTGGGCTTGAGTTTGTTTGAGTTCTTTTGTATACTCGCTAACTCGCTGAATCAATTGATTGAAAGAGATCGCTAAAACTCCGATTTCGTCGTTTGTTGTGACTGGTACTTGCAGGTTAAAATTCGATTCGCGAGCGACTTGCTGAGCCACATTAGTAACGGTTTCGAGGGGTTGGGCGATCGCGCGGCTGGTTTTGTCCGCCAGCGCGACGGCGATGAGTGCTGAAATTAGCATACTCCCGAGAATAATTCGGTTTCGCAAATTTTCAGCTTGTTCTAATGCTTTGATTCCTTGCTGTTTGTGAGTTTCTACTGTAGAAATTAGCTCGGTTAAACTTTGAGCAAGGTTATCTAGTACGATCGCCTCTTGACCGCTGCTAGTTCTCAACATTTGTAGCTGTGCGGATTCGAGGCTGTTGGGCTGCAAATTCCAAACTTCCGCTTCTTTTAACTGCAATTTAATTAGCTGACCGTAGTAATTAATGACGAGGGCAGATTCCTTCAAGTGAGCCTGCAATGCTGCCTCTTCTGTTGCTAGTGTATTGGGATTTTCTCGTGCGAAAGATTCAATTTCTGAAATCAGGATTTTCGCCTGATTGATTTGCCCGAAAAACCGCTCCTGTTCGTATTTCAGCCACACCGTGTTTCCCAAAACGACTGGCAATCTCGCCGCGTGCGATCGGGCTTCAAATACGGTATTTTGCAAATTTTGCAGCATTTGCTGCTGCTGTTGGGCAACATTCACCTCAACTAAAGCTTGCTTGCGAAAGTAGTCTCCCAATTTCATTCCCGCACCAGTCCCCAAAATCGCTATGCCGATAGCTAAAGCATAGCCATAGCTAATTTTTTGGCTGATCCGCAAATGGTTGCCTCCTCCCTTTAGCCCAGTTAAATTAATACATGAATGCTGTAACAACTTTTTTTGAGCAGAGGTTTCTTGCTCTACTTTGCTATTTTGGCACTGAGGATGGGTAAATAATAACATTGGAAGTTGCTCCCAAACAAATTAGGAGTAATTGAGCGAAGAACAGCAGAATGCACTTATGCTGAAGGCGGAAAGCAGTTTTGAGTGTTTAATTTTGAATTTGGAAATCTTTAACTCAAAACTTAAATCTTCCCCTAGTATCTCTGTTTTTATACTAGAGTGTTTGTGATCTCTATCAACAATTTATGTGATTATACCCAAATTTACAAAATTTATGGTAACAACGATTAGTATTTTTAGTCAGTTGGGACACAAGGCCCAACTACCGGTTCTCCCCGTTTGTCTTTTTCTGCCACTTCTAGGTTTAATTCCAGCACTTTTGCTAAAATATCGTCGCTGTCAATAAATCCGTAAGCTTGCATTACTTGGCGATCGAGCTTAGCAGGAAGTTTATAAAGTTGACTTGTTGGTTATTCAAAATAAATATTGTAAAGTTGAGTAATTCCCCACTGCTTTGCGGACATTTTTTGAGTGCGGTACAGTGAAGTAGTAAGCTCGAAGCGCGATCGCCTTTCTCATTCCTAAACGTTTTCTATTTTAATACTGTAGCAGCTTCAATATGACTTAAATTATGCAGTTTATGATGATGTTAACTTGACCAATAAATAAGTACAAAATACTTCCTTGCCTCGCCAGAAACTTAAGTCCCTGTCTAATAGCAAAAGTAAGTTGAAACCGACTGAAATACTAATTTTCCCGTCCTATGCAAGAGGACTTCAGCTTTGAGGCAGGGGTTCAAACCCCTGCTTGAGTGTCGGACGGGATCAGTGACCGATCATCCAAGGTCGTCCCCCTCGGTGTTCGCGATTCCGCTGCGGTTTAGGTTCCTCAGAACGCTTAACTACCTGCGGTTCCCGATTTTCTTGACCTTTCAACCGCAGCTTTCCAGTTAGAATCATCGGCGGCGAAAAGATGCGTTTAGCAACAGTTTCGCAACTCGGGCAAAGCACCGGTGTATCTGCTTCTGCAAGAGGGCGCCACTTATCAAAAGTGCCGCAAGTTTCACACTTAAAATCGTAAAGAGGCATATCAATTTTTGATGGTAATTTTGGATGCAAGGACTAGGCGGCGGGCAGCGCCCGCCCTACTAATTGAGGACTTACGCAAGAAAGCAATTTTTAGACTATTTGTGGAGGTAAGGTGCGCTTCGGCGCACCCTACAAAAGCGAATCTGTGCGTAAATCCTGTAATTAAGATGGCAGAATATCCATCTCGAAAATTTCTGTCGGTAAAGCAATAGTGCAGCAAGCATTGGGAATATCCACAATGCCGCTGATGCGACCCTCAACCGGAGCACAACTTAAGAGCAAATACGCTTGTTCTCCGGTAAAACCAAACTTTTTCAAATATTCGATCGCATTCAAACAAGCTCGGCGATAAGCAACGTGGGCATCCAGATAATACTGCTGACCCGTAAATTCATCAACAGAAATCCCTTCAAAAACGAGGTACTCAGAATAGCGGGGTTCCACCGGCCCGGGTTTGAAAATCGGGTTGACCATCGCGTATTTATCCATGCCACCTTTGATAATATCAACGTGGAGATCGATGTACCCCGACATTTCAATTGCCCCGCAGAATGAAATCTCACCGTCTCCTTGAGAAAAGTGAATATCTCCCATCGAAAGTTTCGCGCCTTCGACATAAACCGGGAAATAAATTCTCGAACCCCGCGACAGGTTTTTAATATCGCAATTGCCGCCGTGTTCCCGGGGAGGAACTGTGCGCGCCGCTTCTGCCGCAACTCGCTCGAATTCTGCCCCTTGCAGCGACCCCAAAACTGCATTTTGGGGGTTCGGCAGTGCTGCTAAAGGTGGCACTCTATCGGGATTTGTTGCTACTAATTCCGCTTCCCGTTTGTTCCATTTATTCAACAATTCCTGAGAAGGAGCGCAGCCGATTAAACCCGGATGAGTAATCCCAGCAAACCTGACTTTTGGTATGTGTCGGGAAGCGGTATAAATTCCCTGAAAATCCCAAATTGCTTTAGCAGCAGTTGGAAAATGTTCGGTTAAGAAACCGCCGCCGTTTTCTTTAGCAAAAATTCCCGTAAAACCCCATTCGTCCCCTTGCAAAGCTCCGATGTCGAGAATATCGACTACTAAAATATCCCCCGGCTGCGCGCCGTTAACGTAAATGGGCCCGCTCAAAACGTGAACTACTGTTAAGTCTACATCGCGAATGTCGTCGGGGCTGTCGTCATTTTTAATTTGTCCGTCTGTCCAGTCTTTGCACTCGATGCGAAATACATCGCCGGGATTGACGGAAACTACTGCTGGAATATCTGGATGCCAGCGATTGTGACCGACTAATTCCTGTTCTGACATCGGTTTGGTCAAATCAACTTTGAAGAGAACTTGAGGCATATTATGCACTCCTCTAGTTACTGATTTTTACATGGTAGGCGCATCTTCGCCGATCTGATGGTTGATAAATGTAAATTCTTATACTAATAAGTGCAGAAACCAAAAATATTTCAGAGAACGATTATCATTATTTAACTAATTGCAGGGAAGCGCCGCAGTCGTGGTATGTTTTTGATTGGGAATGTTTTTAAATTAAAAAATTAGTGACTGAAAATTTGACCAAACAACATATAGATCAAGTTGAAAATAGATGGCACGGCCGCCTGAATTTAGTGTATGCCAACCGCAGCGGTGCAACTCAAATCATTCACAATCAAATGCAAGCGCCCCTCAAGGTGCAGCGTCCGTTTTATCCTGAAGGGAAAGAGATTTGCCACAGCGTCATCTTGCACACGGCTGGGGGAGTTGTCGGGGGCGATCGACTTTCCAGCCATTTTCACCTCCAACCCAACGCCAAAGCCTTGATTACCAGCGCCGCTGCTAGTAAAATCTATCGTAGCAGCGGACTAGAATCACAACAAAATATCGACATCAAACTAGAAGCCGGTGCTAATTTAGAATGGCTACCACAGGAAACAATAGTTTTTGACGGCGCAATATATCGGCAAAATTTGCGGGTAGAATTAGCACCAACAGCGAGGATTTTACTGTGGGAAATTACCAGATTTGGACGCAGTGCTAGGGGCGAAAAGTTCTTGTCTGGAGAATGGATCTCGCACACCGAAGTCTGGCAACAAAACAGCCCTTTATGGATTGACAGACAATTGCTCAAAGGTGGAGAAAAAATGCTCGAAAGCCCTCACGGCCTCGGAGGAAAACCCGTAGTCGCCACCCTCGCTTGGGTAGGCGAACCCGTCACCACAGAGTTCGTGGAAAAAGTGCGAAATTTGCCATCTGAGGCAACAATTTATCCTGGTAATTCCACCGTCGGCGTGACTCGTATTCCTAACGGTTTGCTGTGCCGATATCGCGGTACATCCACAACCGCAGCTAGAGACTGGTTTGTCAACATTTGGCAGTTGCTGCGCTTGTCTTTTTCACAACGCCCTTGCTGTTTGCCCAGAGTTTGGATAAAATAGGATGATATTTGAGTTTCAATGTATAGTTGCCCTCCTAACTAGATTATTCATCTCTCTCTTCTCTTCCTCTGCGCCCTCTGCGCCCTTTGCGGTTTAATCATTCAGAAACAACCGTAAACGATATTATAATCACATAATGCGATCGCACTTACAAGAATAAAAATGCAACTCACCCCCCAAGAAAAAGACAAGCTGCTGATTTTCACCGCCGCCCTGGTAGCAGAGCGCCGGAAACAAAGAGGTTTAAAATTAAACTATCCAGAAGCACTAGCCTACATTTCTGCAGCCATTTTAGAAGGAGCAAGAGATGGCCTTACCGTCGCCGATTTAATGAGTTATGGAACAACTCTCCTGACGCGGGAAGATGTGATGGAAGGAATAGCAGAAATGGTGCATGAAGTCCAGGTTGAGGCGACTTTCCCCGACGGAACTAAGTTGGTAACAGTGCACGATCCGATCCGTTAAAAAATTAACCACAGGGACTCATAGGAGGAAAAGATGATTCCAGGAGAAATGATTGTTTCAGCAGGCGAAATAGAATTAAATGCCGATCGCCCAACCGTGCGGTTGCTGGTAGGAAATAAAGGCGATCGACCCATACAAGTTGGCTCCCACTATCACTTTTACGAAGCTAACGAAGCCTTAGAATTTAATCGAGAACAAGCCAAAGGGATGCGGTTGGATATCCCCGCAGGTACAGCAGTCAGGTTTGAACCGGGAGATGAAAGGGAAGTTCAATTAGTGCCGTTTGTTGGTAGTCGTCAAGTCTACGGCTTTAATGGAAAAGTGGACGGTCATCTGGATGCTGAAGTATGAAGCCAGATGACCGTTCACGATTGTTGATTTTGGAATTTGAAACTTTTTAACTTCAAAGTTCTGCCAGTTTCCAAAAAGAATGCAACTGTAGGAAATATCCACACCATGATAGTAATAAGTCCTCCGCAATCCCCAATCTAACATGGTATCACTTCCAGCCCTCTGCCTGGAGAGTGACAAAGCCATCTCAAAACTTTTTCTCTGCCTTCAGTATAAGTTTCTTCTGCCTTTCTTTTGTTAGTTCAATCTCCGACTTTTGAGCGAGTTAAAATCGGCAGTTTGCGGTATAGCGTGGTTGTTAAAACTGCAAATATATACAGCCAAAGTGCGTGATGAACCCCAAATTAGTTGACCAGATAAAACAGACATTGAAGCAGAGCTTGCTGGCAACATCAAGGCGTGTCTGGAGAACCCCGTTAGACCGACGCACCAGCATCAAATTGTTAGATGACAGCATCGTTTACAAAAAGCAGCACCAACCCATCAATATACCCGCATTAACCTCGGTAAAAAAAGTGCCTTCTCGGTTTTTTGCCACGGAAAAAACCGTGTCTTTTGACCCAGATTATGTTTGGAAGATTTCCCTGAATCAAAAAATAAATTCTCTAACTATTTGTACGTCTGGCAACACGCTGCTGAATAACAAGTTGCTTTTAGACTTGGATTTTCGGATTAGCGGTGCGGGCATTCTGGAATGGCCTTACAAACCTAACCAAATTACCTATCCGCTGGTAGTTGCTCCTTGGTCGCATTTGTGGTGTAGTTATTATGATTATGTCATTTTTGTGCTGGCTAAACTGTGTCGAATTGAGGAGGCTTTAGGTAAGGAAATTTGGCAAGAAGCTAAAATTTGTTATCCTTTACGACATACAGATTTTGAGTTGGGCTTTATGACCAAACTCGGTATTCCTGAAAGTTCACTAATCGACACTCGGGCTAGAGATACGGGATATCATGCAGAAAGTGTGGTGGTGGGAAACAATCAAGACTGGTATTTTCCAAGTCCTTACGATATAGACCTTTTGCGGAAAAAATTCTGTCTTAAGGAAAAGGTAAAGCCTTATAGAAAACTTTATCTGTCTAGAAGCGGCCGGCGCAAGGTTAAAAATGAAGTACAAGTGCGAGAGGTTTTGAAAGAATTTGATTTTGAAATTTTGGAAGATATCTCGCGCACTGTTGATGAACAAATTCGTCTGTTTGCAGAAGCGGCGGTGGTTGTCGGCCCTCACGGGGCTGGTTTTACAAATTTGCTGTGGTGTCAGCCGGGAACGAAAGTATTGGAATTCTTTTATGGAGGGTACACTCCGCCATATTTCTATTACATTTGCCAGCTATTGGGATTAGAGTACTCTCGTATGGTTGATGACCACAATGTAGCGGAAGATTGGAGTTTCATTGGCATGGATATGACGGTTGATGTGGAGATTTTGAAAAGGCAAATCCAGAAAATGCTGGAGTAAATTTGCTGCTTCATAGCATTTTCGATTTTCGATTGGGAATAATTGATGACAAGGGGGCGTTTAAAGATTGCCTAATGTTGGATTTATTTTACTAATCTCAGAGTGAGGAACTAGGCTCATAGTATAATTCAAGTGGGTCTCAACTGCTAACTAAAAATTTATTAATATTAGGAGCGAGCATGAGTTACAGAATGGATCGCCGCGCTTACGCGGAAACCTTCGGGCCGACTGTGGGCGATCGCGTCCGGTTAGCCGATACAGAATTATTCATAGAAGTTGAAAAAGACTTCACAACCTACGGGGATGAAGTTAAGTTTGGCGGTGGCAAAGTTATTCGCGACGGCATGGGACAATCGCCTATTTCTAATGCTGACGGCGCTGTTGACACGGTAATTACTAATGCTTTAATATTGGATTGGTGGGGAATTGTTAAAGCAGATGTGGGGATTAAAGACGGCAAAATTAACAAAATTGGTAAAGCCGGAAATCCTTATATTCAAGATAGGGTAGATATTATTATCGGGCCTGGTACTGAAGTAATTGCGGGTGAAGGAATGATTCTCACCGCCGGGGGAATTGACAGTCACATTCACTTTATTTGCCCGCAACAAATAGAAGTGGCGATCGCCTCCGGAATCACGACAATGATCGGCGGTGGCACTGGCCCTGCAACGGGTACAAACGCCACAACTTGCACTCCCGGGCCTTGGCATATGTACCGAATGCTGCAAGCTGCTGACGCTTTCCCCGTAAATCTAGGATTTTTAGGTAAAGGAAATAGCAGTCAACCGCAAGGATTAATTGAACAAATATTAGCCGGTGCAATGGGTTTGAAACTCCACGAAGATTGGGGGACTACACCAGCAACGATCGACACTTGTTTGAATGTAGCTGACGAGTACGACGTACAAGTTGCAATTCACACCGATACTCTCAATGAAGCGGGATTTGTGGAAGCTACAATTGCCGCTTTCAAAAATCGCGCTATTCACACCTACCACACCGAAGGTGCGGGTGGCGGACACGCACCGGATATTATTAAAGTGTGCGGACAAGCTAATGTTTTGCCCTCGTCAACTAACCCGACTCGCCCTTACACTGTCAATACTTTAGAAGAACATTTAGATATGTTGATGGTTTGCCATCATTTGGATCGAGGCATTCCTGAAGATGTGGCTTTTGCTGAATCGAGAATTAGAAGGGAAACTATTGCTGCTGAGGATATTCTCCACGATTTAGGTGCGTTTAGTATGATTTCTTCTGACTCTCAGGCGATGGGAAGAGTGGGAGAGGTGATTATTCGGACTTGGCAAACTGCTCATAAAATGAAAGTACAGCGGGGACATTTACCCCCCCTAACCCCCCCTTACCAAGGGGGGGAAACAGAGGGAATTAACGATAATTTTCGGGTGAAGCGGTACATTGCGAAATATACAATTAATCCGGCAATTACTCATGGAATTAGTCAGTATGTCGGTTCGGTGGAAGAGGGGAAATTGGCGGATTTGTGTTTGTGGCGGCCGGCTTTTTTTGGGGTGAAACCGGAACTGGTAATTAAAGGAGGGGCGATCGCCTACGGGCAGATGGGAGATGCTAACGCCAGCATTCCGACCCCGCAACCGGTGCATATGCGGCCGATGTTTGGCAGTTTTGGCGGGGCGATTGGGGCGACTTGTCTGACGTTTGTTTCGCAGGCTGCGCGCGATCGAGATATTGCCGCACAGCTCGGTTTGCAAAAGCCAACTGTAGCAGTTTCCGGCACGCGACAAATTAGCAAAAGAGACATGAAACTCAACGATTATTTGCCACAAATGGAAGTCGATCCAGAAACTTATGAAGTCAGGGCGGATGGGGAATTGTTAACTTGCGAACCCGCAACAGTTTTGCCAATGGCGCAGCGATACTTTTTGTTTTAACTGATATTTTGCACCATTTTCAGCAACAGGCTGTCCGGCCTGTTCCACAAAATATAAATTTTATTGTGGAACAGGCCGGACAGCCTGTTCATAAAAGGCTAATTGAAAATGGTGCAATATCTCACTTTTAACCGATTATACAATCATGTAGGGGCGGGTTTTACCAACAAAATTTGCCAAAAACCGACCATCTCAAAAACCCGCCCCCACCCAACGGCCAATCTTCATCTTACTTCATTCGGGATGTGATGTCTTGTTAGAAAAATTGAGCGATCGCACTATCAAACCCTGACACAAAAACCAAAAATAAAATGCAATATTAATCCCGCTCAACAGCTTCGGTATTCCCTCCAGCAAGCTCGAAACAATCTCGTTTTTTAACGGCAGGGCTTCTGCAAAAAAGGCAACAAATAACAAACCAACGCCACTCAGCAGTAAAGCATAGGGAGTCGAGCGAATTTGTCTCCGAAAAGCTAATCCGTAGGCAATTGCCACCCAGGCGTAAAATATGACAATTGTCACTTTCGGGAAACCCGCACGTCCCAGATGAACGTGGGTGCGAAAAACTTCATTGAACAGAAAGCAACCGGCAAACAGTGCCGAATATAACATAAATCGATTTTCTGGGCGATCGGGTTGGATAATTCTCAGCAATCCAAAGGTAAAAGCGCACACCATTACCGACCAATAAAATAACATTTGGAACGCCAAGAAAAAGAAACCTGCCCCCGGATACGTGGCAGAACAAGGGGGCAAAAATAACCCTTTTACCGAAGAACCGAATAACTTCAGACACGCCGTCACTATCCCAACTAGCACTAAAGTTACACTATTGAACAAAAAAACTGTTTTATAATTTGCCATAATTAATAACTAAAAGCTAACAACAGTATATTGCGCGTCAAACCATTTTTTGCTAGGGCTTGTGCATGGGGGTTCAGAAACCGGGTTTTTTACGAAAATACTGCGTTGTGACCCGCAGATTCGGTAAAAAACCCGGTTTCTCTGTCGGAGTGCGTAAGTCCGGATCGTGTTCTTTGAGTAAAGGTGAGATATTCGGTGAAAGGACAAAGCAGTGCTCTGTTTCTACAGCAGGCAATTGAGAATCGACAGATACTTAAACAGAGACGAAATCTTCAGGGCCGATGAGATTGGGAGCAACGCCTGTCAAAGAAGCTAAAACTTCACCGCTGCTGGCTACTCTAATTAATGTGCCGTTAGTTCCAGCAGAAATTGATAGCTGTCCGAAGGTCAAGCCGTTGATTAATTGCACTGTATCTTGACCGTTAGCGAAATCAGAGATGGTATCAATTCCCAATCCCGTACCTAAAACAAATACATCGTTGCCCGCGCCGCCGACAAGATTATCGTTTCCCAAACCGCCGTTGAGGGTGTCAAAACCTTTGCCGCCAGAAAGGTTGTCGCTGCCGCCACCCCCGACAAGGATATCGTTGCTTCGCAAACCGGTGAGTGTGTCATCGCCGTCAAAACCGTTGATGTTATCGCTGCCGTTTGTGCCGGTCAGGTTGTCGTTGCCGTTCGTGCCGTTGATGCCACTTGGAGAGTTATTGATGCCACCTGGAGTGTTGGTTAAGTCAGCAACAAAGATGTCCTCGCTATTGTTAGTGTCCCCCGGCACGAGGTTAGTGGCATCAGATGAAAACGCTACTCTCCGCCCGTCGGCTGAGATGGAGGAGGCAAAGGAGCGGT